>JBOGZI010000183.1:0-18794 GCA_050697275.1 Solirubrobacterales bacterium
GGTCGCTTATCACGTGGTCAGCGCCTTCGGCATCACGCTGGTCAGCCTCGGGATCTACTTCTCCGGCGATGACTCGGGTGGCCCGGTTGGAAACGAGTTGCTCTTCCTTTGGCCGATCCTCTACGCCAGCTATTTCTTCAGCCGGCGCGCCACGGCCGTCCAGCTCGGGGCAGTCGCCGCTTCGTACGCCGCCCTCCTCTTTCTCGCCACCGACGTCGGCGAGGCTGGCCTTTCGGCCCTGGTGACAGTCGTCGGGACCCTCGCGGCGGCGTCCGTGTTCGTTCGCTACCTCCGCGAGCGCCTCGACCGCGACCTCTCGCTCCAGCAGGCGACGATCGAGTCCACCACCGACGGCATCCTGGTCGTGGACGAGAACGGCCGCTGGGAGAGCTTCAACCGCAACTTCCTCGAGATGTGGCGGATCCCGGCCGAGATCGTCGGAGCCCGCGACGACGACGCGGCACTCGAGTTCGTGCTGGGCCAGCTCGAGGACCCCGCCTCCTTCCTCGCCAAGGTCCGGGAGCTCTACAAGCGCCCGAACGCCGAGAGCTTCGACGAGCTTCGCTTCAAGGACGGCCGGCTGATCGAGCGCTACTCGCAGCCGCAGCGAATCGAGGGGCGCAGCGTGGGCCGGGTCTGGAGCTTCCGGGACGTGACCGAGCAGAAACGCTCGGAGGAGCGGCTACAGCACCTCGCGGACCACGATCCGCTCACCGACCTCTACAACCGCCGCCGCTTCGAGGACGAGCTCGAGCGCGAGGCCGCCCGCGCCAAGCGATATCGCCGGGACGGCGCGCTCCTCCTGCTCGACCTCGACAATTTCAAGTCCGTCAACGACACCTACGGGCACGTCTGGGGAGACGAGCTGTTGCGCAGCGTGGGGAAGGTGCTCCAGTCCCGGGTGCGCAACACCGACGTGCTGGCGCGGCTCGGCGGCGACGAGTTCGCGATCCTGCTCCCCGAGGCCGATCAGGTGCGGGCGGTGAAGCTGGCCGAAGAGCTGCTCGAGGTGCTTCGCTCGCTCGCGGTCGAATCCGATCGCGGCGCGATCCGGGTCACCACCAGCCTCGGCGTGGTCACCTTCGATGCCGCCCGGGAGGCGGGCGCGGAGGCGATGGTGGCCGCCGACACCGCCATGTACCGCGCCAAGGCCGAGGGACGCGACCGGGTCGCGGTCTACGAGCCCGCCCGCGACCGCTCGGGCCCGGCGCCCGCAGGCCCCGGTCGATCGCGCCCCGGCGAGTCCGCCTCCGCGTAGAACAACCGTCCAGCGACCGGGGATAGCTCCACCCTGCCCCCTACCGTGACGACGCGATCCCGGTGCAGGTTGAAGCGGACGAACCCGGCGCCCTCTGGCGCGAGGACTCGGCGGTGTGGGAGATCATCGCCGGCGAGCTGATGCTGCAGCGAAGCAGCTCCCTGGTGGGGAGCCCCGGCCTGCTGCTGGAGCAGGGCGAGGCTCGAGCGGCCGAGGCCGCCCGGCTGACTCGAAGCGGCGACCTCGACAACGCCGGCCACGCGATGATCGGCTGCGCCCTGGCCCTGGCGCATGCGGCGCTCGCCGAGGGTCCCGGCGGACCGCCGGTCGAGCATCACGCCGCGGACCTCGCCGCCCGGATCGCCTGGGAGGCACATCAGCCGGACCCCGCGGAGCTGGAGCGGCTCGCCGAGGCGATCCACGCCTTCGCCGCGGCCGAGCAGCCCGACGCCGCCCGCCGCATCATGGACCTGGCGATCCGAGCCGGGGGCTATGCGGCCGGCTTCTCGTCCCAGATCAGCCGGCGCCGCCAGCGCCGCGACCTGCTGGAGCCGTCGGCGGGCGGAATCGAGTAGCTACCAGGAACCGCCGCCCCCGCCGCCGCCCCCGCCGCCACCACCGCCGCTGAAGCCGCCCCCACCGCCGCTGCTGCTCGACTCGGGGGCGACCTGCGAGGCGAAGCCGGAGCTGAAGTCTCCGGCGCTGAACGAGGTTCCGGTGTAGTGGCCGCCGAGGTAGTAGCCGCTCCAGCCGTCCGAGCTCTCGAGCACCGGCGCGGGAATGCGGCCTGACTCGATCATCCGCTCGGCGGTGCCGAAGGCGACCCCGTAGACCAGGATCCGCTTCCAGAGATCGAGCGTCGCCGGCGGGTCGTCCTTGAGCCGCGGGAAGTCCTCGGTCCAGCGCTCGAAGGAGACCCATTTCGAGCACCGCTCTCCGAACGCGGGCGCGAGCCGCTTGAACCGCCGCGCGGGCACGAGCAGCATCACCAGCACCGTCACGACCCCGATCGCCGCGGTCGCGAACCACTCCTCGTCGACGATGACATCGATCAGGGTCACGGCCCCGATCAGCACGATGACCGCCAGCGCGAACAGGACGCGCAGCGGGTTCAGGTTGCGATCCCAGTCGAGCTGATCCTCCTCGGCCGAGTCGAGCGCGGAGGTCATCGACTCCCAGCGGCCCCGCCAGGTGGAGCTGTGCTCCGGGATCCGCTCCTTCATCTCGCTGAGCGGCACGGTGTCGGACTCCAGCAGCTCGTCGAAGAACTCGAGCACCTCCTGCTCGTGCGGCTGGAGCTTGCCGCTCGGACGCTCCTTCGCCACCGAGAGGGCGAGGTCGAGCTTCTCCTTCTCGGTCGTCGTCTGCTTGGAGTCGTAGTAGCCCCGCTCGACCAGGTCGAGCAGGGTCGCCAGCACGGTGTCCGTGCTGTCGGCCCCCTCGTGGGCGAGACCGTAGGCGACCGCGGGGCTGGCGTCGTCGGGCGGCTCCGGCAGGTGCTCGGGAGTGGCGACCCGATGCTCCCGAGCCAGCCAGAGGAGCAGAGCCAGTAGCGCGAAGGCCGCCGCCGCGATCAGGAGCGAGAGCAGGATCGCGTTGTCGGCGATCCACCGCTTCGTCTTGTTCCAGGGAGAGTTGAAGTCGTCGTCGTCCGCCTGCTCCTCCTCGAGGATCGCCGGCAGCCCCTCTCCCTGACCCCGGCCGGCGCCGCTCACGTTCTGGCCGGGCTGGCGGGGAATCGTCACCCGCATCTCGACGAACTGGTGGTCGGGGACGTCGGAGGCCTCCAGGGTGGCGATCCCGTCGCCGCGCACGGTCTCGCCCTCAACGTCACGGGGATGCCCCCAGACGCGGTAGCGCGGGTCGTCGGGGTCGAGCGCCGGGTTCCTCAGGTTCGCGGTGAGGTGCGCCAGGTCGAAGTCCCACTGGTCCCCCCAGACCTGCCAGTAGACGTCGATCACGTCGTCGTAGGCGATCACGTGGTCCCTCGCGAACACGCGGTAGGAGACGGCGAAGGTCCGCTCCTCGTCGCTGGCGTTGTGGTGCCAGACGATGCGGACCCCGCCGTCGGGCGCGCCGGTGAGGCCGAAGCGGCCGGTCTCGTCGGTGCAGCCCTCGACCGTGCACCCCCCGGGCCGGAAGGTGCGACCGCCCTCGCTGACCGTGATCTCGGTCATCTTCTCGTTCGGGCCGAGCGGGATGTCCCGATAGGAGGCGTGAAAGTCACCCTCATAGTCGAAGGTGAGGCGCTCGGAGACGAGCAGGCTGGAGTCGGAGGCCAGCCGCAGGGTGACGTCGGCATCGGTTACGTCGGCGCTCTGGGCCAGCGCCGCGGAGGGCGCCACCAGGATCGCCGCGAGCGCCGCGAGCAGCGCCGCGAGTCCCCGCAGGGACGCCCTCATCCCTTCGCCTCGGTGCTCCCGGCCGGGCCTCCCCCACCGGCACTTCCGGTCGGCCCTCCCGCGCCGGAGAAGCTCACCTCCGGCGTCGCCTCGGCCTCCGTCGGGGCATCGAAGAACTGGCGCGCCTCGAAGTTGAAGGCGTTGGCGACCAGCGACGGCGGGAAGATCTGGATGAAGGTGTTGTAGGTCTGGACCGTGTCGTTGTAGACGCGCCGGGTGATCTGGATCTGATCCTCGGTCTCGCCCAGCTGGGCCTGCAACTGCTGGAAGTTCTCGGTCGCCCGCAGCTCCGGGTATTGCTCGGCCAGCGCCATCAGCCGGCCGACGGCCGCCGTCAGCGTGTCCTCCGCCGCCGCCTGGCTGGGCGGCTGCTTGGCGGCGACCGCCGTGCTCCGCGCCTTCGTCACCTGCTCGAAGGTCCGCTGCTCGTGAGAGGCGTAACCCTTGACCGCCTCGACCAGGTTCGGGACCAGGTCGTGGCGGCGCTGGAGCGCGGCCTCGATCTGGGCCCAGCTGTTGTCGACGGCGTTGCGCCGCGAGATCATCCGGTTGTAGATCAGGAGAACGATCAGGCCGAGCAGGATCGCCACGGCCACGATGCCGATCAGGAGAGTCAAGGCAGGCGACAACCTATCGCGTCAGAGCGGCGTGATCCGGCCGTCCTCGCCGATCTCGGCGTTGTAGCCGCTGACCGCCTCCGACTGATAGGCGGCCAGCCGCTCGGTGGGCTGGAGCCGGATCAGGGGGCTCCAGCGGCCCGAGAGCTGCACGAAGGCCGCGGCGCTTGGCTCCGGGTCAAGCGCGCCGGAAGGGAAGACCACCGCGCAGATCGCCGACGGGCCGCTCGCCGGCCCGGCGCCGTCCGGGCTCAGGGTGTGAACCTGCACCCGGTTGTAGCCGTGCGCGTCGTATTGGTGCCGGCCGAGGGCGAGGGCCCGCTCATCCCCGTTCCAGCCGTCCAGACAGGCGGTTGGAGCCGGGCTGAACTCGTGCTCCTCGCCGCCCAGCGAGGAGAGGACCACCACGGCGACCGCGATCACCAGCCCGGCGGCCAGGATCGAGGCGAAGACCAGGCGCCCGCGTGAGGGAGCGGGCCCGGAGCTCTGCTCAAGCTGGGCTACCGGGCCACTCCCACCGCGACCATCACCCTGATGGCGACGCCGCTAAGCCTTCTTCAGCTTCGCCTTCCTCGGCTTCGTGTTCGGATCGCCGCCGGTCGGGGTGTAGGTGACCTTCGCCTTGACCTTGGTCTTCCCCCTCGAGTTGAGGCGCTTCTTTGCCTTGCCCTTCGCCCGGATCTTCAGGTTCACGGTGCCGGGGCCGTCGACGGTCTTGCTCGCCCTCGCCCCGATGCCCTTTATCCCCTTGCCGGCCAGCGCAAGCGTCCCGGGGCCGGGGACCTGAACCTTGAGCACCGCGATGCCCTTCTTCTTCCTTCGCTTCAGCTTGCCAAAGCTGAACTCGTTCGAGGGCTTCACCTCAGCCGCGACGTTCAGCCGGGCGTTCAGGTTGACCTGGGTATAGGTCCCCGACTGGCCCACGGCCAGGCCCGGGAACTTGAACAGGTAGCTCTCACCGGGGACGGCGAAGTCACAGGTGTGGGCCGCGACGTTCCCGTTGACCAGGTTGAAGCCGATCACGTCGCCGGGCTGCACCGGGATGTTGACCGGGAACCTGTTCAGCGAGAACGGAATGATGGTCCGGGGCGTGTCCGCGCCGACGACCTGATAGACGGTGCCGGCGACCAGCCGGTAGGCCTTGAATGCGACCAAGGCTCCCGGGGCCGAGGCCCCCGCCTGCGTGCTCCACTCGGTGACCGTCGCTCCGAAGGGGGGCACGACGTAGGTGTTGCCGAAGGTCACGGTCGGCTGAAGGTAGTCGGAGTTCGCGTTCCCGCAGAAAGTGTTGGTGGGCGCGCCGGCCAGCTGGCCGATCGTCACCGCGCCGGCCGGCGACGTCGCCGGCCCCGCCCACACCGCCGCGAGCAGCGTCGCCGCTCCCAGCAAAGCGAGACCTCGCCGTCGCCTGAAGCGACCGCCGGTCCGGGTTGCAACTGCGTGTGTTGCCTGCACTTGGAACCTCCTTCTCCCCGTTCATTCGACCCCTGCCGCGCCCAGCGGGCGCAGCCTATACGAAACACCCGACCCGCTCGCTAAAATCTGACTTCGGAACTAGGAATAAAGTGACCGAAGGCACAAAGGAACAGATTGACGTCTGCCCCGCGGCGGAGCTGCCGAGCGGCGAGATGAAGCTGGTCGAGGCGCCGGACGGCGCGAAGATCGGCGTCTTCAACTGCGGCGGCACCCTCTACGCGATCGAGGACCGCTGCTCGCACGACGACGGGCCGCTCGCCGAGGGGGAGTTCGATTCCGAGACCTGTACCGTGGAGTGTCCCCGTCACGGCTCGCTGTTCGATCTGACCACCGGCAAGCCGAAGACGCTGCCCGCCTACGTTCCAGTCCAGACCTACGGGGTAGAGGTCGAGGACGACACCGTGAAGCTGGAGGTTTCTGACTGATGGCCACACCCGAGACAAAGATTCGAGAGCGCCCCGAGGAGGAGCGCGACCTCGGTCGCATCAACGAGGACTACAAGGAGAAGTTCGGCTTCCACGATCCCGAGACGGGCTACGCCTACAAGGCGCCCAAGGGCCTCTCCCGCGAGGTCGTCGAGTCGATCTCCGACTACAAGGACGAGCCCGCCTGGATGCGCGAGTTCCGCCTCAAGGCCTACGAGCATTTCGAGGCGCGGCCCACCCCGACCTGGGGCGGCAACCTCGGCCAGATCGACTTCGACGACATCCACTACTTCGTCCGCGCCTCCGACAAGAACAGCCGCGACTGGTCGGAGGTCCCCGAGGACATCAAGAACACCTTCGACCGGCTCGGCATCCCCGAGGCCGAGCGCAAGTTCCTCTCCGGGGTCGGCGCCCAGTACGAGACCGAGGTCGTCTATCACCAGGTGAACGAGCAGCTCGAGGAGCAGGGCGTGATCTTCACCGACATGGACACCGCCCTCCGCGAGCATGAGGACCTGGTCCGTGAGTACTGGGCCACGATCATTCCGCCCAACGACAACAAGCTCGCCGCGCTCAACTCCGCCGTTTGGTCGGGCGGCTCCTTCGTCTACGTCCCAGCCGGCGCCAAGGTCGCGATGCCGCTCCAGGCCTACTTCCGGATCAACACCGAGAACATGGGCCAGTTCGAGCGCACCCTGATCATCGCCGAGGAGGGCTCGGACGTCCACTACATCGAGGGCTGCACGGCACCGACCTATTCGTCCGACTCGCTGCACTCAGCCGTGGTCGAGATCGTCGCCAAGAAGAGCGCCAGGGTCCGCTACACGACCGTCCAGAACTGGTCCCAGAACGTCTACAACCTGGTCACCAAGCGCGCGGTCGCCCACGAGGACGCGACGATGGAGTGGGTCGACTGCAACCTCGGCTCGAAGCTGACCATGAAGTACCCGTCGATCTACCTGCTCGGCGAGCGGGCACACGGCGAGATCCTCTCGATCGCGTTCGCCGGCGAGGGCCAGCACCAGGACGCCGGCGGCAAGATCATCCACGGCGCGCCGAAGACGACCTCCTCGATCTTCTCCAAGTCGATCTCCAAGGACGCCGGGCGCACCAGCTACCGCGGCCTGCTCGAGGTCGCCAAGGGCGCGACCGAGGCCAAGTCGAAGGTGGTCTGCGACGCGCTGCTGCTCGACGAGCACTCGCGCTCTGACACCTACCCGACGATCCGGATCGGCGAGGACGACGTCGACGTCGGCCACGAGGCGACCGTCTCGAAGGTCGGCGAGGACCAGATCTTCTACCTCCAGAGCCACGGGCTCGACGAGGAGGAGGCCTCGAAGATGATCGTCAACGGCTTCATCGAGCCGATCACCAAGGAGCTGCCGATGGAGTACGCGGTCGAGATGAACCGCCTGATCGAGTTGCAGATGGAGGGCTCGATTGGCTGATCGGCAGATCGGCGGCGCCCTGCCGCCGCTGCCGACAGAGAAGACGCCGGGCTGGGAGTTCACGGACCTCTCCGGGCTCGACCTGGACGCCTACTCGCCGGCGAGCGGCGGGGATGCTGAGGCGCGCTCCCGCGCCGACGCGATCCTCAATCCGCCGGGGGACACACCGCGGGTCGTCCAGGTCGACGGCACGGTGCTCGACGGCGCCCTCCCATCGACGGCGGGCACAAAAACCGCCGCCGAAGCAACCGGCAACGGCCACCCCACCGAGCCCCTGGTGGCCTCGCTGGGATCCGCGATCGAGCGCTTTCCCCGCCTCAGCGAGATGCTCGGCAGGCTGGCGGGCCACGACGATCCCTTCGTCGCCCGCAACGACGGAGCCTGGAAGGGCGGGTCGTTGATCTACGTCCCCCGGGGCAAGCGGCTCGAGATGCCGGCGCTGGTCGCCGCGGTCCAGGACGCCGATCGCTCCTTCCTCTCCTTCCGCACCCTGATCGTGCTCGAGGAGGGGGCCGAGGCCGAGGTCTGGGAGCAGTGGCTGACCACCGATGCGCAGCCCGACTCCGTCTTCAACACGGTGACCGAGATCTGGGTCGGTCCCGGCGCCAACCTCCGCTACATCACCGCGCAGGGACTGAGCGAAAGCGGCTGGGTGTTCGCCACCCAGCGCGCCGAGGTCGAGCAGGACGGACACCTCGACTGGGTGGCGCTCGGCTTCGGCTCGGGGCGTGGCAAGGTCCGGATGGACACCCGCCTGGCGGGGCGGGGCTCCAGCGCCCGGGTGACCGGCGCCTACGCGGGCGACGGCTCGCAGCACCTCGACTTCGACACCACCCAGGAGCACGCGGCCCCCAACACCACCTCGGACCTCGCCTTCCGCGGCCTGCTCGACGGCTCGGCGACCGCTGTCTGGCGCGGCATGATCCGGGTCGATCCCGGTGCCCAGCAGACCGACGCCTTCCAGGAGAGCCGCAACCTGCTGCTGTCTGCGTCGGCCCACGCCGACGCGATCCCGGGCCTGGAGATCGAGGCCGACGATGTCCGTTGCACCCACGCGGCCGCGGTCGCCCAGATCGACGCCGAGCAGCTCCACTACCTGCGGGCCCACGGCCTCTCCGAGGCCGACGCCAAGCGCCTGGTGATCGAAGGCTTCCTCGAGGCCCTGGTCGAGCGCCTGCAGCCGGGGCCCGTGAAGTCTGCGGTCTCGGTGGCGCTGGAGCGCCGGCTCGGCGAGATCCTCGGCGAGCGCGAGCTCGAGCCGGCCTAGGCGCCGCCTGGGCATCAGAGGGCCGCTGCAAGACCGGTTGCAGTCGGTGGGCCTCCCTGCGCGAGCCTGAAGCGGCCCGCTCGGAGGGCCGAAGGAACGGCATGGGCATCAGCGCACCCTCAATCAGGAGGCCCCTCGCGGCGCTCGGCGCCTCGCTGCTGCTCGCCCTGAGCTGCTCGGCGGCGGCCTCGGCCCAGACCAGCGGCACCGAGCCACCGCCGGGCTCGATCGAGGGGGTCGCCCCCGCTCCCGTCGCCGCGCCTCCGACCGGCGTCGCCACCCTGCTGCCGAACGGGAAAGCGGTCCCCCCCGCCGGCGCTCCGCTCGCCGTCCTCAACGCGATCCGCGCCGCGAACAGGATTCGGAAGAAGCCCTACATCTGGGGCGGCGGTCATCGGCGATGGAAGTCGAAGGGCTATGACTGCTCGGGCGCCGTCAGCTACGTGCTGCACGCCGCCGGCCTGCTCGACGAGCCCCTGGTCTCAGGCCTGCTGGCCTCGCGCTGGGGCGCCCCCGGGATCGGCTCGTGGATCACGGTCTACGCGAACCGCAGCCACGTCTACGCGGTGATCGCCGGCCTGCGCTACGACACCTCGGCCGTCGGGGAACCGCTGAAGCAGGGAAGCGGGCCGCGCTGGCGGATGACCCAGCGCAGCCCCGGCGGCTACACGGCCAAGTACTACCCGGGTCTCTAGCCCTCCTTTAACCCGAGCCGGAACTCAACTCACAGGATCGGGGCCCCGGATGACGGGCATCGCACTCGATTAGCCTGCGCCACTCGATGGACTCGCAGCTGATCGCGATCCCGCTGACCGCGCTGGCGGTCTTGACCACCCTGGCCGGCGGCGCCCTCGCGCTGCGCCTCGCCCATTCGCTGCCAACCGCGATCGCGTTGAGCGGAGGCGTGGTGGTGGCGGTGGCGCTGTTCGAGGTGCTGCCCGAAGCGATCGAGTTGGTCCCCGACGAGCCCAGCACCGTCGCCGCGCTGGTGGGGGCGGGCTTCCTGACCTTCTTCCTGTTCGAGCGGGTGCTGGTGCTCCACCACCGCGACGAGCCGTCCGACGCGCGGGCCCACCATCAGGTCGGGGCCCTGGGGGCGCTCGGACTCTCCGCGCACAGCTTCGTAGACGGGCTCGCCGTGGGGCTCGCCTTCGGCGCCGACGCCGCGGCCGGGGTCCTCGTGCTGGTCGCGGTTCTCTCCCACGACTTCGCCGACGGGCTCAACACCGTCAGCTTCGTGCTCAGTCAGTCCCGGGACCGGCGCCGGGCGAAACGTTGGCTGACCATCGACGCGGTGGCGCCGCTGTTCGGGGCGACGGTGGGGGCCCTGATCCAGGTCTCGGATGCGACGCTCGGGCATCTGCTCGCCTTCTACACCGGCTTCTTCCTCTACATGGGCGCCACCGACCTACTGCCCGAGGCGCACGAGCACGCCTCGTGGGGGCGCGTCGGCCTCACCCTGCTCGGGTTCGCGGCGATCTTCGGGGTCTCGCTGATCGCCGGCTGAGGCGCCCGGCCGTCGGCTAGCCCCTGCCCTCGGCCTCGCGCCGCCGGCCCTCGCGCCACTGCTCGACCAGGGCGCGGATGGAGGCCGCGAAGACGATCGCCACCGGAACCGCGTAGAGCAGATACATCCACCAGTGGGCGATGTGTGCGATCGGGAGAGGGAATGGCATCGAAGGAAGTATCGGCCTTCTCGGCTATCTCCTCTATCGCAGCGGACCCTCGGCCGGATCAGCACGCGGGGGGTCGAGTTGTGGCAGCCTGGCTCGGTCGATGCGGGCACGCGCGAGGCAACGGCGGGACCGGGCCGCGGTTACGGCGTTCCTACTCGCCGGCGCTCTCGCCGCCGCGTGTGGCTCGGAGCGGAAGCTCAGCGCGCAGGAGTTCACCGAGGAGGTGAACGCGCAGGGGGTCGAGTTTCGCCTCGGCAAGCCGCTGATCAGCGCGGACGAGGAGAAGCAGGTCTACGCGGTCGAGCTCGAGCAGCTCACGGACCTACCCGGCGCGGAAGAGCACGGCGGCGGCTCGCTCAGCGTCCACGAGGACAGCGGCGCGACGGAGGACTCGATGGAGTCCTGCCAGGCCTCGGCCGACCTGCTCTGCTACCGGGCGGCCAACGTGGTCGTCGTCCTCGAGTCCGGGGGGATCGAGGCGCAGCGGCTCGGCGTCGCGATCGAGAAGCTGAGCGAGGAGTAGCTATGCGTTCGCCTGCGAGAGCAGGAAGAGGCCGAAGCAGGTGTAGGCCACCATCACCGCCAGCATGAAGTACTGCGAGCGGGTGGCGTGCCGCACGTCGTCGTAGACCGCCAGGGCGCGATCGTGGGCCAGGGTGAGGGCGAGCACGTGGCCGACGACCAGCGCCCCGACCTGCGTGTACCAGATCGCGTGCGAGCCGAGGCCGTAGTCGATCCCCCAGTTCGCCGTGCCGAACAGGTCCGAGCCGTCGCCCAGGGGGTCGGAGAGGAGGTAGCCGAACTGGGCCTGCTCGAAGAAGTAGAAGAAGCTGAAGTAGTGCGCGACCAGGTAGGCGAGCGCGATCGGGATCAGCGAATGGGCGAAGCTGCGGGCGAGCTCGCGCGTCGGCGGTGAGCCGGCGACCGTGTGCATGCCGCGAATCCCGAGCCAGTAGAGCGCCGAGAAGCCGCCGATCACCGCCAGCAGCCAGAGCGAGCCGTTGATCCGGAAGCCGGCGAGCAGCCCGAGGCCGGCGTCGGTGAGCCAGCCATAGGTCTCCTTGATCGCGCCCGAGAGCAGCCCCTCCTGGGCGCCGTCGTAGCTGGTCGCCCCGATCGCCACCAGCACGAGCGCGACCGATCCCGGCACCTCCCCCCAGGAGGGGGCTCCCGTGAGCGCCCGGCGCCGGCCCAGCCGCCCGTCGCGGACCTCGAAGAACGAGAGCGTGGAGAACATCCGGAAGTAGACCGAGAACGTCTCCCCCCGGTCGATCCAGCGATCGATGCCGAACAGGGCCATGGCCGTGAACGTGTAGGCGCTGTAGGCGATCGTGGCCACCGCGATGGTGTGGGGCTCGAGCCCCCTGGTGAGCGTGCTCGCCCCGTAGATCAGCTCGAGCCAGACGAAGGCCACCAGGCCCGCCACGGCGGGCCAATACCCGAGCCGCTCCGGATACTTGAACGGCGTCGGCGCGGGCTGGCCGGCGACCAGGCGGAAGGCCCCGGAGAAGGCCCGGGCGATCGCCCGCCACGGGTTGAAGGCCCGGAAGACGCCCCCGAAGAGGACCGAGAGGACGACCACCCCGAGCCAGAAGCTGACGAAGACGAAGACCGACGAGAAGTTGCGGCTGGGGTCCTCCGTCCCCTCGATGCCGGAATAGACCACCAGCACCAGCAGCCCCACGCCGATCAGGCCGCAGGCGGCCTGCATGACGGGGCCGACGATCGCGCTCGAGACCCCAGCGGCGAGCGGGCGCCAGCGCTCCTCCTGCAGGCGCACCGTCCGCCAGGCGGCGGAGAGCAGGGCGAAGGAGACGATCAGGACGAGGGAGGCGCCCCAGGCGAAGAGCCAGGCGGGGACCGGCAGGTCCGCCCGCGCGGCGAGCCCGTGCGCGGCGGCCCCCTGGGGCATCGCGAGCGCCGCCGCCGATCCCACCAGGGCGACGCAGGCCGCCCTCTTCAGCGCGCTCCGAGGCACGGCGGCCTAGGGGGTGACACGGAGCTCCGCGACCTGCACCTCGCTCCCGTCCGCGCCGTGTACCTCGATCTCGAAGATGCCGTCCAGGTCGGCCCGGAAGCGGAGAGGCACCCGGCCCTTTGCGGCGGACTCGGTGATCTCGTAGCCGTGGACGTGGATCTCCTCTTCAGGAGGACGCAGCAGGACGTCCAGTCGTACCTGGTCTCCCTTCTTCACCTCGATCCGCTCCACGCCGCCGAGCGGCTCGCCGTTCCGCACCTGGACCACCGGCACGGGCGGGGTCTGTGCACCGGTGGCCGTCTGCTCGCTGGCGGTCTCGGTCTCGGCATCCGAATCCTCGTCCTCGGCCCCGGAGAGAACGACGAACAACGCGACGGCCGCGGCGAGCGCCGCCAGCACCACGACACGTGCCCAGATCGATTGCATGTCCCGCGGCAGCTTAGGGCGCCGGCTCAGGGTCGGTTAAAGCCGGCGGCTGCTCCCGCTGCGGCGCGGGCTGGGTCTGGGTGGGCGTGCCCCCGCCCGAGATCGAAGGATCGTCGATCGCGTCCCGGCTGCCGAAGAAGACGAAGCCGATCACGATCGCGAGCCCGAGCAGGATGCCGAGGACGATCCCGATCACCCGGTCCGTCGCCCTCATGCCGCCGCGGGGTCAGCTGACGCCGTCGAGCAGCCGCCAGTTGGCGCGGAAGGCGGACTCAGCGGCCTCGACGATCGCCTCGGCGTCGTCGGCGCCCATCGCCTCGGAGATCAGCCGCCGCGCCTGCCCGGCATGTGCCTCGTCGGCGCCCTCGTGGACCCTGAAGTACTCGCCGCCGGGGCCGCCGTCGATCCCGTAGAAGCGGGAGAGGCCCTCGCGCTTGATCCTCGAGATCTCGGGCTGGCCGCTTTCGATCGCGTAGAGGCGCGCCAGCGCCGCCAGGTAGCCGCCGGGCTCGGTCCAGGCGCGGACGCACTCGGCGGTCTCGGGGGTGGGCTCGGCACCGATCTCCCCGCCCGCCGCCTCGACGAAGCCATCCCAGAGGCCGACGTGGGACTCCTCCTCGGTAGCGTGGACCGCGAGCTCCTCCCGGCGGTCGTCGGGCGCGGCCTCGGCCGCGCTCGCGCAGAGCCGGGCCAGCGCCTCGGTCGCGTGCCTGTACTGGCCCGCATACCGCGCCAGCTCCTCGTTGCTCAGCTCGCCCGCCGACCAACGTACGTAGAAGGGGTGCTCCAGCACGTTGTGCCGGCTGCGGCTCGACTCGATCCGCTCCCAAACCGATTCGCTCACGTTCTCCTCCTATCCGACTCGAGGGACGCGGGTGAGCATACCCTGCGCGGCCCCTGCGTCCACCTCGCGACGACATCGCCGCGCCACCGTTTCCGACCGGCACCGACTGGATCGGCGAGGGGGTCCCGAGCTTCGAGCGCCTCCTGGCCGGCCGCCCCGCCCTGGTCCATTTCCTCGACATCGCCCAGCTCAACTGCATGCGCACCCTGCCCTACCTCGCCGCCTGGCGGGAGCGCTACGAGCCGGACGGCCTGGCGCTGCTGGGCGTCCACTCCCCCCGCTTCCCGTTCTCCCGGCAGCCGGAGGCAGTCCGGAAGGCCCTGCCCGGTCTCGGCATCGAGTGGCCGGTCGCCCTCGACCCCGAGCTGAGGATCTGGCGCGACTACGGCTGCCGGGGCTGGCCCTCGCTCTTCCTCTGGAGCCGCGGCGGGGCGCTCCGCTGGTACCACCTCGGCGAGGGCGAGTACCTGGCGACCGAGGAGGCGATTCGCGCGGCGCTCGAGGAGGCCGGCGTGGACGCCTCCGGCTGGCCTCCACCGCCGGAGCCGCTCCGCCCCGGTGACGCGGCCGGCGCCAAGGTGATCGCTCCGACCCCCGAGCTCTTCCCCGGCGGGGACATCGAGCGACCCTGGGTGCCCGCGCCTGGCCGGTCGACGCTCGGCGTCGACTACGAGGCGGCCGGCGCCTACGTCGCCGCGGACGGCGAGGGCGAGATCGCGATCCGCCTCGACGGGGAAGAGCTCGACCCGGTGGAGATCACCCGCCCAGGCCTTTACGAGCTGGTGGAGCACCGGAGCCACCAGCGGCACGGGCTGGAGCTCGAGGCATCGCCTGGGATCGGCGTCTACTCGCTTCAGTTCGCGGCGGGCGCGCCCGAGCCGACCTAGCGCCCGCTTCCTGGTTTAGCGGATACCGCTTTT
The DNA here is from genome assembly GCA_050697275.1 of Solirubrobacterales bacterium. GTDB lineage: Bacteria > Actinomycetota > Thermoleophilia > Solirubrobacterales > 70-9 > JBOGZI01. The sequence goes on from JBOGZI010000183.1 coordinate 14,738, forward strand.
TGGGTAGGGTGCCATGAGGCAAGGATCCGAGGCGACGGAGAAGGGGTACGAAGGGTGCGCGCACGTTGGCTGATCATGATCATGGTCGCTGCGGTGGCGGCGTTCTCCGTGATGGCGGGGACGGCGTCCGCCGCGGTGGTGGACTATCCAAGGGACCCCGCTCCGGCCTGGTTCACCGAGGACTTCAAGCAGCGCGTCGACACCTCCGGGCCCGAGGGCGTGCCCCTGGACGAGCACAGCGCGCTCGACGTCTGCCCCGGTGTCGTCCTGCACGAGGGAGGGGTCGGCACCGGAACCTGCCTCGTCTTCCCCTTCGGCTGCACCGCGAACTTCGTCTACCACAACGGCGGGGGCTCGACTGCGCCGGCCGTCGCGAACGGCAGCCTCTACCTCGGCACCGCCGGGCACTGCGTCGAGCGAGCGGGCGAGCCGGTCTACGGCGCCGTCTCGACACCCGGCGTCGGGGCGAGCATCGTGAGAATCGGGACCGTCTCGAAGCTGATCGAGGAGTACGACGACGACGGATTGGTCCGCGACTTCGCCTCTATCAAGGTGGAGGACGGGCTCAACGTCTTCCCCGATAGCCCCGTCGGCGGCCCGCAGGGCATCTACGACGGCTGCGACCCGGGTCAGCCGCTGAAGTACTACGGCCACGGCTACGAGGTCGCGGTCGGCCAGGGCAAGCCCGGCGGCGGAGTCGCGGCGCACTGGTACCAGGACGGTTACGGCTACCTCGGGACCGCCTTCGGCGGGGACTCCGGCAGCGGCGTCCTTCACGCGGATGACCGGGCCGCCGGCGATCTGACGGCGATCATCATCCTCGATCCCTCGCTCGCCTATGCACCGGGCGAGGTCGTCGGGACCCGGGTCACCTGGATCCTTGGCTTCCTGGGCAGCGGCTATTCGCTGGTGAACCAGGACGGCACGCTCGCGAGCGACACGACGACCGCCTGCGCCAGCGGCGGATCCGGAGACGGCGGCACGGGCGGCGGCAAGGGCGGCGGCAAGGGCGGCGGCCCCAAGAACGGGGGTCAGGGCGGCGGCAAGGGCGGCGGGAACGGACGCGGCAAGCCCGCCTGAGCGGGCGGTCGGGTCAGGACGAGGCCGCGGCGAGCTCGCTGCGGATCTTCGACGGGAGCATGAAGCGGACGTCCTCGTCGACCGTCCGCAGCTCCGACACGTCGGACGCGCCGCGCTCGCGGAAGAAGGAGATCAGCCGCGCGACCAGCTCCTCCGGGGCGCTCGCGCCCGAGGTGATCCCCACGGTCTCCACCCCTTCGAGCCATGACTCGTCCACCTGGAGGTGGTTGTCGATCAGGTAGGAGGCGGCTCCGTGCTCGCGAGCGACCTCCACCAGCCGGTTCGAGTTCGACGAGTTGGTGGAGCCGATCACCAGGACCAGGTCGCATTCCCGGGCGAGCTCCTTGACCGCCTGCTGGCGGTTGGTCGTCGCGTAACAGATGTCGTCGGTCTTCGGGCCGGTGATCTTCGGGAACCGCTCCTTGAGCCGCTCGATGATCGAGGTCGTCTCACCCACCGAGAGCGTGGTCTGGGTGATGTAGGCGACCTTGTCGGGGTCGTCCACCTCGAGCCCGTCGACGTCGGCCTCGGTCTGCACCAGGACGATGTTCTCCGGAGCCTCGCCGGTGGTCCCCTCGACCTCCTCGTGGCCCTGGTGGCCGACCAGGAAGATCGTGTAGCCCTCCTCGGCGAACTTGCGGGCCTCGACGTGGACCTTCGTCACCAGCGGACAGGTCGCGTCGATCGTGCGCAGGTTCCGCTGCGCAGCGTTCTCGTGCACACTGGGCGCGACGCCGTGGGCGGAGAAGACGACCATCTCGCCCTCGGGGACCTCGGTCTCCTGGTCGACGAAGATCGCACCCCGCTTCTCGAGCTCGTGCACCACGTGCTTGTTGTGGACGATCTCCTTGCGCACGTAGACGGGAGCCCCGTAGAGGTCGAGCGCGTGTTCGACGGTCTCCACGGCTCGATCGACGCCCGCGCAATAGCCGCGCGGCGCCGCGAGCAGCACCCGTCGCGGGCCCACCAGAGTCGTGCGAGGGCGCTCCGAAGGGGCGACCCGGTTGAAGTCGGGGGATGACACGTCCAGGCAAAGGGTACCCGGGACCGCCGGCATGGTCACACCCGTCGCCCAGGACGCCTCCGCTTTGTGCCGGTGGGCGGGGGCGGCTAGATTTGAGCACGTGCTGCAGGGCCATCTCGACCGGTTGACCTCGATCGACGCCTCGTTCCTCACGAACGAGACCTCCAACGCGCACATGCACGTCGGCGCGGTGCTGATCTTCGAGGGGCCGCCGCCCGACTACGAGGACTTACTCGCGCACGTCGAGAGCCGGCTGTCCCTGGTGCCGCGCTTCCGCCAGAAGCTCGCCTTCCCGCCGATGCAGACGGGTCGGCCCTTCTGGATCGACGACCCCAACTTCAACCTCCGCTATCACGTGCGTCATTCGGCCCTCCCCTCCCCGGGCTCCGAGGAGCAGCTTCAGAACCTCGTCGGCCGGCTCTTCTCGCAGGCGCTCGACCGCTCCAAGCCGCTCTGGGAGATCTGGCTCGTGCAGGGGCTCGAGAAGAACCGCTTCGCGCTGATCAACAAGACCCACCACGCGCTCGTCGACGGCGTGGCCGGCGTCGACATCGCCACTGTGCTCTTCGACCTGAAGCCGGTTCCCGAGCCGGCCGAGCCCGACGACTGGGTGCCGCGCCCTGCCCCCGCTTCGGCCGAGCTCGCGGCGCGGGGGATGATGGAGGTCGTCGAGTCGCCCCTGAAGCTGACTCGGCGGGCCGCCAAGGCGGCCCTGCAACCGATGCGGGCGACGCGGAAGGCGATCGACGCGGGCGAGGCGCTCGCCGAGGTGGCCTGGAACTTCGCCAACCCCGCCCCCGACCTGCCGCTCAACGTCGAGATCGGCTCGCACCGGCGGTTCTACTGGACGCGCGCCCAGCTCGACGACTACAAGCGGATCAAGGACCAGCTCGGCGGTACGGTCAACGACGTCGTCCTCACCGTGGTCAGCGGAGCGCTGCGGAACTGGCTCCGCAGCCGCGGGATCGCCACGGAGGGCCTGGAGCTGCGCGCGCTCGTGCCGGTCTCGATCCGGGCCGAGGACGAGCGGGGCGCGACCGGCAACCGGATCGCGGCGATGCGCGGGCCGCTCCCCGTCTATATCGAGGACCCCGTCCAGCGGCTGGCCGTGATCAGGGCAGCGATGGGCGAGCTGAAGGAGTCGAAACAGGCGCTGGGGGCCGAGGTGATCTCGCGATTCAACGACTTCGCCCCGCCGACCCTGCTCGCCCAGGCATCGCGGATCAACTTCTCCACCCGGCTCTTCAACCTGATCGTCACCAACGTCCCCGGCCCGCAGATCCCCCTCTACGTGCTCGGCCGGGAGCTGCAGGACGTCTTCCCGGTCGCCTTCCTGCCGGAGAACCACGCGCTCGCGATCGCGGTGATGAGCTACAACGGCGGCATCGACTTCGGTCTGCTCGCCGACTACGACTCGATGGAGGACGTCGACCTGATCGCCACCGCCCTCACCGAGTCGCTGGCCGAGCTGCTCGTGGCCGCCAACTCGAAGAAGTCGAAGGTCGAGGCGGACATCGCCGCCGGAGCCGACCTCCCCGGCTAGCCTCGGCCTACCGCCGTCTTCGCCTCTTCTTCTTCTTCTTATTCTTCTTCTTCTTCTTGAGCCGGATCTTCGCGTCCGCGCTCGCCGGGAGACCCTCCGAGTTGCCCGCCTTGTCCACGGCGATCGAGAGGAACTCGTAACGGCGACCGCGCTTGGCTGTGAACCTGAGCTTGCTCTTCCCGGTCTTGCCGATCTGCCGGTAGCGGCCGCCGTTGGCGGCGGCGAACACAGTCACCGCTTCGACGCCGGAGACGGGGAGCTCACTCGAGCAGTTGGGGCCATCCGCGCTCTTCAGGTGCAGGACTACGTTGCCGCGCTTGCGCCGCTTGCCGCGCTTGCGCCGCTTGCCGCGCTTGCGCCGCTTGCCGCGCTTGCGCCGCTTCGCCGCCTGCGCCGTCGCGGTGGTGGCC
>JBOGZI010000184.1:0-19805 GCA_050697275.1 Solirubrobacterales bacterium
GCTCTGGCCGGGGTGGGGACCGCGCTCGAGGTGGTCAGCCGGGGGCCCGACCGCTTCGAGGACGTGGCGCGACGCTGCGCCGAGGCCATGCGCGACCGCGTCTCTGAGGAGCCGGACGAACTGCCAGCCGGCGCCGGCCCGGTCTGGACCGCGGGGTTCGCCTTCGATCCGCACGGGGCGTCCGAGCCGGCCTGGTCATCGCTGCCGCCGGCGCTGGCCGCGATGCCGGAGCTCGGCTTCTTCCGCAGCGGCGAGCGCGCCTGTCTGACCGCCGCGGTGGCGGTCGAGGCTGGGGCGAACCCCGGGTCCGTGATCGAGGGTCTTCGCGGCCGGCTCGCCTCGGTGCGCGCGGAGCCGCTTACCCCGCCCGATCCGCACCCGAGCGGGGCCGCCCGGATCGCCGGCCGCCACACGCCCGAGCGCTACGAGCGAATCGTCTCCCAGGCCGTGGAGCGGATCGAGGCCGGGGAGCTCGAAAAGGTGGTCCTCTCCCGGGAGCTCGCGGTGGAGGCTCCAGCGGCGCACGACCCGGGATCGCTGTTCGGCGCGCTGCGCGAGCTCTTCCCCTCCTGCTTCTGCTTCTGCTTCGGCACCCCGGAAGCCGCCTTCCTCGGCGCCAGCCCCGAGCTCCTGATCCGCCGCTCCGGCGCCGTGGCCGCCACCGTGGCCCTGGCGGGCACCACCGCGCGCAGCGCCGACCCCGCGGTTGACGACCATCTCGGCGAGACGATGCTGCGCAGCCCCAAGGTGCGCGAGGAGCACGGCATCGTCGTCAACCGGATCCAGCGCGCGCTGCGCCCCTTCGCCGTCTGGGTGCAGACGGAGGAGGAGCCCGCGGTGGTCCGGATCGCCAACCTCCAGCACCTGGCGACCCCGATCCGCGCCCAGCTCGCCGAGGCGCGCAGCGCGATCGAGCTGGCCGGGATGCTCCATCCGACCCCGGCGGTCGGCGGCGAGCCCCGCGAGCCCGCGCTCGAGCTGATCGGCGAGCTCGAGCGGATCGACCGCGGCTGGTATGCGGGCCCGCTCGGCTGGATGGACGCCGCCGAGGACGGCGAGTTCTGTGTCGGGCTGCGCTCGGCGCTGCTGCGCGACCGGGACGCCCACCTCTACGCAGGCAACGGCATCGTCGCCGGTTCGCGGCCCGCCGACGAGCTCGCCGAGACCGAGCTCAAGTTCGGGGCGCTGCTGCCCCTGCTGGCCGGCTAGGCTCCGCTCCGGCGAGGAGGGCGGCGCTAGGCGCGCTACAGCGCCGCGATTCCGAGCTCGGTGAGGCGGCGGTGGAGGGCCAGGTTGCGGCGTCGCTCGGTCCGGACGATCACCACGCGGGCGTCGCCGGCCAGGGCGCGGTCGAGCTCGGCGGGATCGGCCGGGATCTCGCAGCGGAGGCCGAACAGCTTCACCGCGGCCCCGAGATCGAGGGGTGAGGGGGTGCCGAGCAACGCCTCGAACTCGTCCTCGGGAAGGGCCTCCACCTGGGGCAGGAAGTGGAAGATCCCGCCGCCCGCGTTGTCGACGATCAGCAGCCTCAGGTTCTCGAGCTCGCGGGCCGCGGCCAGGCCGCCCAGGTCGTGGACGAGGGCGAGGTCGCCGAGCACAGCCCAGGTGCGGGCGCCGCTCGCCGCGGCGATCCCGGCGGCGGTCGAGACGAGGCCGTCGATCCCGTTCGCGCCGCGGTTGGCGAGAAAGCGGGCCTGCTCGCGGCCGGGGGGCAGGAAGGCCTCGAGATCGCGGACCGGCATGCTGGAGGCGGCCAGCACCTGATCTCCGTCCGCGAGGTGGGAGGCGAGGGCGGGCCAAAGGCCCGGCTCGCTCAGCTCGGTGAGCTCGCCGAGCTCGGCGACGATCGCCTCGCGAGCGGCGGTGTCGGCTTGCACCCAGGCCTCCGTCCACGCGGCGCCGGGCTTGCGCGCGGCCAGGCGCCCCGCGAGGCCATCGGCCACCGCGGAGGGGTCGGCCCGGAGCAGCGTCTCGGCGCGGCGGGTCGGCTCCCGCCAATCCGCGGTGGGATCGACCACCACCTGGCGCAGCCCCTCGATCCCGGCGAGCCACTGGCGGAGCGCCTTGCTGGTCGGCATGTCGCCGATGCGAACCAGCAGCTCCGGTTCGAGGCTCTCGGGACGGGGGCGCGCGATCAGGTCGTAGGCGGAGATCACCCGGGAGAGGTCGTGGCGTCCGCGACGAAGCTGCGAGGTCGGCTCGGCGACGATCGGATAGCCGGTCGCCTCGGCCAGGGCGGCCACCGGCTCGGCGAGCGAGGGGTCGGGCTGGCGCCCCGCCACGATCAGCCCGTGCGGGGCCTTCCCGATCCGCTCGGCGAGTTCGTCGAGCAGGGCCTCCTCCGGCCTGATCGTGCCCCGGGCGACGGCGCTGAGCGGCCGCTCGCCGCGCCCCTGGAGCGCCAGCGAGTCGCTCGCGGTCACCTGGCCCTCGACCGGGGACGGGGCGAGCGGCTCCCGCCAGGGGACGTTGAGGTGGACCGGGCCCGGCCGCGGGTCCCCGGCCGCCGCCGCATAGGCCCGGCACGCCACCGAGCGGAAGTGCAGCAATCCCTCGTCGTCGGCCTCGTGGGTGCCGACCTCGCAGAACCAGCGCACCGCCTCGCCGTAGAGCTTCAGCTGGTCGATCGTCTGGCCGGCGCCGATCCCCCGCAGCTCGGGCGGGCGGTCCGCGGTGAGCACGATCAGCGGCACCCCGGCCTCGTCGGCCTCCGCCACGGCCGGATGCAGATTGGCGGCCGCCGAGCCGGAGGTGCAGAGCACCGCGGCGGGCGTCCCCGTGGTCAGCGCCGTCCCAAGGGCGAAGAACCCGGCGCTGCGCTCGTCGAGGATCACGCTCACCTCGATCGAGGGCTGGCGCCAGAGCGCCACGGCGAGCGGGGTGGAGCGGGACCCGGGGGAGAGGACCGCGCGTCGCACGCCGCAGCGCGCGAGCTCTTCGACCATCGCCGAGGCGAGGGCCGTGTTCCGGTTGGTCGGGTCCATGGTCATATTCTCGCCCCGTGCCGTCCAGAAAGCTGCCCGTAGGCGCCCACCTCGAGGGCGACCGTCTGCTGCGACAGGCGCAGAGCCTCGGCGCCGACTGCATCCAGATCTTCCTGTCTGCGCCGCAGAGCTGGAAGGCGCCGCCGCCGCATCCCGAGGCGAAGGGGCTGCGGGCCTCGAAGCGGGACGTGTACGTGCACGCCCCCTACCCGATCAACGTCTGCTCGCCGCGCAGCAACGTCCGCTACGGCTCCCGCAAGATCCTGCAGCAGACCTGCGGGGCCGCCGCCACGGTCGGCGCCAGGGCGCTGATCGTCCATCCCGGCCACGCCGAGGATGGGATCGAGGCCGGGGTGGGTCGCTGGGAGCGCACCCTCGAGATGCTGGAGAGCCCGGTCCCGGTCTTCCTGGAGAACACCGCCGGCGGCGAGAACGCCGTCGCGCGACGCTTCGACGCACTCGCGAAGCTGTGGGAGGCGGTCTCCGCGGCGGAGACGGACGTCGAGGTCGGCTTCTGCTTCGACACCTGCCACGCCCACGCCGCCGGCGAGGAGCTGGGCGACGCGGTCGAGCGAGCCCGGGCGATCACCGGCCGCCTCGATCTGCTCCACGTCAACGACTCCCGCGACCCGCCCGGGACCGGGGCCGATCGCCACGCCAACATCGGCAAGGGCAAGATCGATCCCGACGCGCTCGGCCACATGATCCGCGCCGCGAGGGCGCCGGTCGTGGTGGAGACGCCCCGAAACCCGGCGGACCTGCGCGCCGACATCGGCTTCGTCCGCGAGGCCCTCGCAGGCCGCTAGGTGCCGATCCGCCTCGCCGCCAGGGCTTCGGGGTCCAGCTCCACCCCGAGCCCGGGGCGCTCCTCGAGGTGGAGCTCGTCGCCCGCGGCGCGGACGCCGCGGCCCACCGACTCGGAGAAGAGCCGCTCGGTCGCGAGCCCGTGCGCGACGCCGGCGTCCCCCGGACCGCCCGCCAGCGCCTGCACGACGTGGGCGGCGGCGCTGATCCCGACCGGGCCCTCGAGTGCGCTGGAGAGATAGACGGGGATCTCCGCCGCGACCTCGAGGGCGGCGATGATCCCGCCGGCCTTTGCCAGCTTGGTGGTGGCCAGCGGGCAGGCGCTGAGCTCGACGGCCTCGCGCGCGTCGCGGGGCGTCACCACGCTCTCGTCGGCGGCCAGCTTCACGCGGGAGCTCTCGCGCAGCTCCGCCATCTGCCCGAGGGTGCCGACGGGCTGCTCGACCAGCTCGATCGTGAAGGGAGCCAGGCTGCGGAGCTGCTCGGCGGCGTCGGCGACGGTCCAGGCCGCGTTTGCGTCGAGGCGGATCAGGGCCTGTGGGCCGACCGTCTCGCGAACCGTCTTCACCTGGGTGACGTCTCCGGCCATCCCCACCTTGAGCTTGAAGGTGCGAAAACCGTCGGCCACCCAGCGCTCGGTCATCGACCGCAGCCCCGTTGGATTGGCCGCGGGCAGGGTCGCGTTGCAGCGAACCGGGCGGGGTATGCGAGGGGGCTCCGCAGATGCGAGGGCGCTCCGATCAGGAGCGACCCGTTTTGCATCGGAGGAGCCACCCGTTTGATGTGGGAGCAGCCGCCAGACCGGAACGCGCGCCGAGTTTCCGGCGAGGTCGTGCAGGGCGATGTCCACCGCGGCGAGCGCCTGCGCGGACGCGCCCCGGTTGCGGCAGCGCGCCAGCGCCGACCAGATGCGGTCCGGGTCGAACTCCAGCTCGGTGAGCGCCGGCCAGCAGACCTCGCGCAGCTCGCGGGCGATCTCGTCTACGTCCGGGCCGCCACGCAGCGAGAGCGACGCGGTCTCCCCGATCCCCTCCAGGCCCTCCGCCCGGATCCGCAGCAGGACGAGCCGGCGCTCCCGCAGCTCGCCGCGCGCGGTCACGTAGGGATCGCGGAAGGGGAGCGAGTAGGGGATCACCTCGAGCTCCTCCAGGCGCATGGGCCGACTCTATGCGGGCGAGGTCGAGCGGTCGAGCTAGGCGGCGAGCAGGAGGCCGACTGAGACCGCGACGCTGAACGCCGCCAGCAGCAACCCGGTCCGGGCCAGAGCGTCGTTGAGCGACGGGCCGTCGGTCCGGTGCAGCACGGGATCGGCCGCCCGCCAGGCGAGCGGCAGCGAGAGGTAGCCGAGCAGCGGCCACCAGCCGATGAAGTCCTCGACCTCGACGCGGGTCCCCATGAACTCCACCACGACCTCCCGGCCGGGGTCGAGCAGCAGGGTTAGCGGCAGCGTCAGGTAGGCGACCACCAGCAGGACCTGGAACAGCTCCCTGGTTCGCTCGCGACCGAGCCGGACCGCGAGGGTGTTCTTGCCGACCCTGCGATCGGTGTCGATGTCGCGGATGTTGTTGACGACCAGGATCGCGGTCGCCAGGCAGCCCACCGAGACCGAGAGCCCGAAGGGCAGCCAGTCGAGCTCCTCGACCTGCACGTAATAGGACCCGTTCACGGCCACCAGGCCGAAGAAGAGGAAGACGAACAGCTCGCCGAGGCCGGCGTAGCCGTAGGGCCGCGGCCCGCCGGTGTAGAGCACGCCGGCGAGGATCGAGGCTGCGCCGATCGCGAGGATGACCCAACCGGCCACGAAGGCGAGGTAGGTGCCCGCCGCGACCGCGACCGCGAACGCCAGCCAGGTGGCGGTCAGGACGCTGCGGGGCGCGGCCAGGCCGGAGGCGGTGACGCGGACGGGCCCGAGCCGGTCGACGGTGTCGGCGCCCCGCTTCGCGTCCGAGTAGTCGTTGGCGAGGTTGGTGCCGATCTGGATGAAGATGCTGCCGATCAGCGCCGCGGCGAAGGCGCCCCACCGGAAGTCGAACTCCGTCTCGAAACAGCCGAAGTAGCCGGCAAACCCACTGGATTCCGAGTAGCAGAAGTTGTGCATGGTCCACGCCGCTGCGCTCCCCACGAGCACCGGGGCGATCGCCGCGGGCAGGGTCCGCGGCCGCGCCGCCATGAACCAGATTCGGAGTCCGCTCAAGGGCGCTTCGGGAATTTGGTGAAGTCCGGGGAGCGGCCCTGCTGGTAGGCGTTGCGGCCCTCCTGGCCCTCCTCGCTCATGTAGAAGAGGAGGTTCGCGTCGTGGGCGAGCTGCTGCAGCCCGGTGAGACCGTCCTCCTCAGCGTTGAAGCTCGCCTTCAGCAGCCGCAGGGAGAGGGGGGAGAGGGCGGCCATCTCACGGCACCAGGCGACGGTCTCGCGTTCCAGCTCCTCAAGCGGGACCACCGCGTTCACCAGGCCCATCTGCAGCGCCTCCTCCGCCTCGTAGAGCCGCGCCAGGAACCAGACCTCCTTGGCCTTCTTCACCCCGATGTTGCGAGCGAGCAGGCTGGCGCCGAAGCCGCCGTCGAAGCTGCCCACCCGCGGCCCCGTCTGACCGAAGACCGCGTTGTCGGCGGCGATCGTCAGGTCGCAGACCAGGTGCAGGATGTGGCCGCCGCCGACCGCGTAGCCCGCCACCATTGCCACCACCGGCTTCGGCAGGCGGCGGATCTGGACGTGGAGGTCGCCGACGTCGAGCCGGCCGACGCCCTGCTTTCCGACCTCGTCCTCGCCGATGTAGCCGTCGTCGCCGCGGATCCGCTGGTCGCCTCCGGAGCAGAAGGCGTCCGTCCCCACCCCGGTGAAGATGACCGTGGCGACCTCGGTGTCGTCGCGCGCTCGCGTGAAGGCGTCCCGGAGCTCGGCGAGGGTGGGCGGCCGGAAGGCGTTTCTGACCTCGGGCCGGTTGATCGAGATCTTCGCGATCGAGTCGCCGCGCTCGTAGAGGATGTCCTCGTAGTCGGCCTCCGAGCGCCACTCGATCGACTCGTAGAGCTGCTCCTCGGGCGGGGCGTTCTTATGACGGGTGGGCACGGCGGCTCATAAGCTAGGGGACCGTGAAGCTCGACAACTGGCTCGCGCAGCGGGCCCAGAGCTGCCCGGAGCGCACCGCGCTGGTCAGCGGCAGGACCAGCGTCACCTACCGGGAGCTGGAGGCCGAGGCGACCTGGGTCGCCCGCCGCCTGGCCGCCTACGGCGTCAGGCGCGGGGGACTCGCTGCCCTCACCATGCACCCGCGTCGCGAGGAGGTCGTGCTCCTGCACGCCCTGATGAAGCTCGGCGCCACCGCCCTGCCGCTGGATCCCCGTCTCACCGAGACGGAGCGCTCCGAGATCCTCGCCGCCGAGCGCCCGGCGATCGACCTCAACGACGCGGCCGAGCTGACGCAGACCGAGGCCGACCTGCCCCTGCTCGGCGAGCACGACATGGACGACCTCCAGTGCCGCATCCTGACCAGCGGCAGCGCCGGTACGCCCCGGCCGATCGGTCTCACCTACGGCAACTTCCTGTTCAGCGCGGTCGGCTCCGCCTTCAACATCGGGGTCGATCCCGCCGACCGCTGGCTCTGCTGCCTGCCGCTCAGCCACGTGGCCGGGCTTTCGATCGCGATGCGCTCGGTCATCTACGGGACGACTGCCGTCCTGCACGACGGCTTTGAGCCCGATGCCGTCGCCGCCGAGCTCGTCTCCGGCCAGATCACCGTGCTCTCGCTGGTCCCGACGATGCTGGTTCGCCTGCTGGAGCTGGACGCCGACCTGTCGCGGCCGCGCGCGATCCTGGTCGGGGGCGGGCCGGTCCCGGAGGACGCTCTGCGCGGCGCCATCGACCGCGACGCGAAGGTCGTCCAGACCTACGGCATGACGGAGACCTGCTCGCAGGTGTCGACGCTGGCGCCGGCGGATGCGCGCCGGAAGCTCGGCTCGGCCGGCCGGCCGCTGCTCACCACGCACGTGCGGATCGAGGGGGAGGAGATCCTGGTCCAGGGGCCGACGGTCGCGCCGGGGACGACCGACGCGGATGGCTGGCTCCACACCGGCGATCTCGGCTGGATCGACGAGGAGGGGTTCCTCTACGTCACCGGTCGGCGCTCCGACATGATCGTCTCGGGCGGGGAGAACGTGATGCCCGCCGAGGTGGAGGCGGTGTTGCTCGCCCACCCGGCGGTCGAGGATGCCGCGGTGGTCGGCCGCCCCGACCCCGAATGGCAGGAGGCCGTCTGCGCGCTGGTCGTCCAGGACGGCGAGGTGAGCGAGCAGGAGCTGCGCGACCACTGCGCCGGCACCCTGGCGCCGTTCAAGGTGCCGAAGCGGGTCGAGTTCGTCTCCCGCCTTCCGCGGACCCCGTCTGGCAAGCTGTTACGCGAGGAATTGATGGAACTGGCGGGCAGCGAGTGAGCGGGGGGACAGTGCGCAGGGGCGGGATCCTGGCCCTGGCCTGCGCGGTCTCCGCTGGCGCCGCTCTGCCCGGCGCCGCCTCGAGACCTCCCTTCAAGCCCAGTGCCGGCAAGTACAGGGACAGGGTGGCGGGGACCTCCTCGCCCAACTCGCTGACCCTCCAGGTACGGCGGCGCAACCGGGCCTCCCGAGCGAGGATCCTGAAGCTGAATGATGACTGCGCAGGCGCCCTGCTGCCCGTCCCGCGGGGGCTGGGCAGGGTCTTCGCCAAGGACATCAAGTACGAGACCTCGGGCGTGGACGGAGCGCTCACCTGGCGGGTCAAGGTCGAGGGCAAGTTCACCAGCGCCAAGCGGGCGACTGTCAGGGTTCGCAGCTACCAGAACGACCCGGCGCCACCGCCCGGCTCGTCACCCTCCGCCGCGATCGTCTGCCGAGACGACACCAGCTTCGCGCTCAGGTTGAAGCGGGGCGGGCGGTAGCATCCCGCGCCCGATGGGCCCGGAGGACGTTCTCTACGACAAGGACGCCGACCTCTCCAAGCTGGAGGGGAAGGCCGTGGCCATCCTCGGCTACGGCTCACAGGGCCACGCCCACGCGCTGAACCTGAAGGACTCCGGGGTCGAGGTGGTGGTCGGGCTCAGGCCCGATTCCTCCAGCCGGGCGGACGCGGAGGCGGAGGGGCTCGAGGTGCTCGACATCGCCGAGGCCGCGAGCCGCGGCGAGGTGGTGATGATCCTGCTGCCCGACGAGAGGCAGGCCCAGGTCTGGCGCGAGGAGATCGCCGACGGCATCGCCGACGGCAACCTGCTCATGTTCGCGCACGGCTTCTCGATCCACTTCGGGCAGATCGAGCCACCCCCGGGCGTGGACGTCGGCATGGTCGCGCCGAAGGGTCCGGGTCACCTGGTGCGGCGGCAGTTCACCGAGGGGCGCGGCGTTCCGTGCCTGATGGCCATCCACCAGGACGCGAGCCGCGATGCCCGGGACCTGGTGCTCGCCTACGCCAGCGGGATCGGCGGCGGCCGGGCCGGGATCATCGAGACCACCTTCAAGGACGAGGCCGAGACCGACCTGTTCGGCGAGCAGGCCGTCCTCTGCGGGGGCGCCACCGAGCTGGTCCGAGCCGGCTTCGAGACCCTGGTCGAGGCCGGCTACGACCCCCGCCTCGCCTACTTCGAGTGCCTACACGAGCTGAAGCTGATCGTCGACCTGATGTACGAGCAGGGCGTCCAGGGGATGCGTCACTCGATCTCGAACACCGCCGAGTACGGGGACATGACCCGCGGCCCGAAGGTGATCACCGGGGAGACGCGGGAGGCGATGCGGAGGATCCTCGCCGACATCCAGTCCGGCGAGTTCGCCAAGGAGTGGATCGCCGAGAACGAGGCGGGGCATGAGAACTTCGACCGGATGCGCGAGGAGGCGGCCGGGCACCCGATCGAGAAGGTGGGGGGGAAGCTGCGCTCGATGATGGACTGGATCTCCAGCAAATAGCCGGCCACCTCCTCGGCCTACGGCCTCCGGGGGTGCCGGGTTAGGGCGCGAGCGCCCTGGCAACCCTTAGCCGGGGGGCCCGCCGGACCCGAACCGGCTCTCCTCGCCCTCGGGGAGCTTGCCGTCGCGGCCGACGTAGCCGCCCTCGGCTCCGACCACCAGGTACTGCGCGTCCTCCGTGTCGCTCAGGTTGCGGAGCTTGCGGACGGTGGAGGCGTCGACGCGGGCCGCGCCGCCCTCTCGAATCTCGCGCTTGGAGCCGTCGCCGAACTCCATCTCGATCGCGCCGCGATGGACGAAGTAGAGCTCCTGCTGGCGCTCGTGCAGGTGGCTGCCCGCCTCGTACCCCGGGGGGATCGTGAGCAGGTTGGCGCCGAACTCGGTGACCCCGAGGGCCTTCCTCACCTTGCGGAAGCCGTAGCCCTCCCCGATCGCGTCGGCGTCCGGGGCGACGGCCCAGCCGTCGCCCTCGCTCAGCCCTTCGGAGCCCTCCACCCGCTCAGGCCGTTCTCGCCGTTGCCGCCCCGGTCACCGCCGAGGCACCCGGCTCCAGGTTCGGCGCCGGAGCCTGGTCGGAGACCGGTGGGATCCTTTCGGTCATCAGCAGCAGATAGGCCAGCGAGCGCAGCTGGTAGACGAGCCCGAAGGTGAGCGCGTTGTGCGCCCCGCCGGAGGTCCGGCCCATGAAGACGATATGGAACCAGGCGATGGCCGAGGCCATGCCGCTGATCCCGGGGATCAGGTAGGCCATGAAGTAGACCGGGAAGGCGAGGATCAGGCGGAAGCCGGCCTTCCAGCGGTTGTAGCTCTGAAGCGGGGGATCTATCTGCGCCCGGATCGGGTAACCCGGGTTCGCCTCGAAGCCGAACGAGGGGTACTCCTCGGTCTGCAGGTAGAAGAAGGCATTGGCGCGGGCGGTGAATCGGAGCACCCCTGCGTTGAAGTTGTAGAGCCCCTCCGGGTAGCGACCGGTGAACAGGATTGCGAACCAGGCGAGAAACGCAACAACGAAGGCGGCAAGGAGGTAGACCTGTAGGACGATGTACCAGGGGATCGCCAGGATCAGGCGGAAGAAGGCCTTCCAGCGGTTCTGGGTCTCGCTGTAGTCGGCCTCGTATCGGACCGGGTACACGTCTTTCTCCTCTCGTCGGGGTCTCGGGGAAGCGGGCGGACCCGGCCACGCTCTCGCGCGGCCGGGCGCCCAGTCGTCTCGAGCTATTGCTACTAGGGCTGCTGCTGCTCCCTGCGGCTCGGGGCCTCGGTCGGGATCTGTCCGGCGGGTGCCGGCGCACCCTCCTCGTAGGAGAAGGGCGGATAGTCCTCGGTCATCAGCATGAAGTACGCACCGGCCCTGGTCAGGTAGGCCGAGGCCGAACGCATCGGGTTGAAGAGGCCGTCGGACAGGCGACCCGTGAACAGGATCGCGAACCAGCCGATCAGGTAGCAGACACCGAGAATCAGCCCCTGCACCCAGGAGAGGAGCATCACCGGGATGCCGATGATCAGCCTCAGGCCGGTCTTCATCCGGTCATAGGTGTCGAGTGGGGGTGGGACCCCGACCCGGACCGGATACTGGGGAGCCTCCTCGCCGCCGAAGGGCGGGTACTCGTCGGTGAGCAGATAGGCGAAGCCGTTCGCCCGCGTCGACATCCGCAGGAAGCCGGCGTTGAAGTTGTAGAGCCCCTCCGGGTAGCGGCCGGTGAAGACGATCGCGAACCAGGCGATGAAGGCGGCGATCTGGGCGCCGATCCCGTACAGCCCGGCCACGATCAGCCATGGGATGTCCAAGATCGGCCTGAAAAACGTCGTGAGTCGGTTCCTGCCCTCCAGGGCGGGATCCGCCTCAAAGCTGACTGGATACATATGCTCCTCCTGAGTCGGGGTCTTGCTCCGTCACGCCCGCCGGGTTCCCCATGCACCAGGGACGCGGCCGCACCCTATCCAAGCAACCGCCCAGGGTCCAGCCCGCCTCCCTAATACCCTTGGTCGCTGAGATGACCGAGCCCGCCAACCCCTACATCAAGGAGTACCTGATGGCCGCGGGGCCGACGCCCCTGCCTCCCGCGGTCAGCCAGGTGATGGCGGAACCGATCACCTACCACCGCGCGCCCGCCTTCGTCGAGGTCTACACCCGGGGGCTGGAGCGTCTGCCCGGCATCTTTCAGACCGAGAATCAGGTACTCGGCTTCGCCGCCTCGGGCACCGGGGGAATGGAGTCGGCGATCGCGAACCTGGTCGGCCCCGGCGAGCCGGTCGCGGTCGCCTCCTCGGGCAAGTTCGGCGAGCGCTGGGTCGAGCTCGCCGATGCCTACGGGGGCGACATCACCCATCTGGATCTCGAGTGGGGCGAGGCGATCCCACCCGAGGAGCTGGACCGCGTCCTGGGCGAGATGAAGCGGCCGCCTGCGGCCGTGTTCGCCACCCAGTCAGAGAGCTCGACCGGCGTCGTCAACGACATGAGGGCGCTCGCCGCGGTCGCCCACGACCACGGCGCGGTGCTCTGCGTGGATGCGATCTCGGGCCTCGCCGCCGTGGACCTGCCGCAGGACGAGTGGGGGGTGGACGTGGTCGTCTCGGGCTCGCAGAAGTCGCTGATGTGCCCGCCTGGGTTGGCCTTCGTCTCGGCCAACCAGCGCGCGATGGCGCTCGCCGCGGAGCATCCGGGGCGGCGCTACTACTTCGACTGGCAGCGGACCGCGACCGGTCAGGGTGAGGAGCCGCCGAACAGCCCCTTCACGCCGGCGGTCACGCTGTGGCGGGCGCTGGACGTGGCGCTCGAGCTGATCGAGCGCGAGGGGCTGCCGCGGGTCTTCGAGCGGCACGCGATCCTGGCTCGCGCCGCGCGGGCGGGGATCGAAGCGCTCGGGCTGGAGCGCTTCGGGCCCGACAACGACGGGGCGAACGTGCTCACCGCGGCCCGCCTACCGGAGTCGATCGAAGGGGCGGAGGTGCCGAAGCTGATGCGGAACCGCTACGGGGTGACCGCGGCCGGCGGCCAGGGCCGGCTGAAGGGAAAGATCGTCCGCATCGCCCACTGCGGCTACTACGGGGCCTTCGACATCATCATCGCGCTCACCGCGCTGGAGTCGGCCCTCCGCGACCTGGGCGCGGACGTCGAGCCGGGCGCCGGGGCGGGTGGCGCGCAGCGGGTGTTCTCCGAGGCGGGGCGCGCCCCGCAGCCGGTCGCATAGGGACCCGGGGGCGGAGATGAGCGAGAAGGCCAAGGTCCTGGTCAAGGAGCCGATCGCCGACGCGGGCGTCGAGCTGCTGCGCGACCGCTTCGACGTCGAGCTCGGGGTCGACTGGGACGAGAAGCAGCTCGAGCAGCGGATCGGCGAATTCGACGGGATCCTGATCAGGTCGAGCACCAGGCTCGACGCCAAGCTGATCGAGGAGGCCGAGCGGCTCAAGGTGATCGGCCGCGCCGGCACCGGGGTCGACAACGTCGACGTCGAGGCGGCGACCAGGCGGGGGATCGTGGTCGCCAACGCCCCCGAAGCGAACTCGATCGCCGCGGCCGAGCACACGATGGCCCTGATCCTGGCGCTCTGCCGGAACGTGCCGCGGGCGCACGCTTCTCTCACCGCCGGCGAGTGGGAGCGCGGCTCCTTCAAGGGCGCGGAGCTCTACGGCAAGACCCTCGGCGTGCTCGGCTTCGGCCGCATCGGGCAGCTGGTGGCGAAGCGGGCCCTGGGATTCGAGATGCGCGTGGTCGGATACGACAAGTTCGTCACCGCGGAGCGCTTCCGTGAGCTCGGGGTCGAGGGGGTGGAGGAGCCCGCCGATCTCTACGCGCGCGCCGACTTCATCAGCCTCCACCTGCCCAAGACTCCGGAGACAGCCGGCATCATCGACGCCGACGCGATCGGGCGGATGCGCGAGGGCGTGCGCATCGTCAACTGCGCCCGCGGGGAGCTGGTCGACCTCGACGCCCTGCTCGAGGGGCTCGAGTCGGGGCGCGTCGCCGGCGCCGCCCTCGACGTCTTCCCGGAGGAGCCCTTCAGCGGCCACCCACTGCTCGAGCGCGACGACGTGGTGGTTACCCCGCACCTCGGCGCCTCGACGGCGGAGGCGCAGGACCGTGCCGGGATCGTGACCGCCGAGCAGGTGACGGCTGCCCTCGGCGACGGCGTGGTCACCACCGCGGTCAACATCGCGGCGGTGCGGCCGGAGGTGATGAAGCAGCTGGCCCCCTTCGTCCCCCTGGCCGAGAAGCTGGGGCGCCTCGCGGCCGCCCTCGGGGCCGTCGCCCCGGAGAAGGTCGAGGTCGAGTTCCGGGGCCGCCTCGCCGACCAGGACACCCGGATCCTCGGCATCTCGGTCCTGGTCGGCATCCTCAGGGGCCACACCGAGGAGCCGGTCAACCTGGTCAACGCGCCCCACATGGCCGAGGAGCGCGGGATCGAGCTGCTCGAGGCCCGGGACGCCGTCTCGGAGGACTTCACCGAGCTGGTCACCGTCCGGCTGCGGGCCGGGGACGAGACCGTCGAGGTGGCGGGAACCGGGGTCGGCCCGCGCAACATCCCCTACCTGGCGCGGGTCTGGGGCGAGGACTTCTACCTGCCCTTCGCCGATCACCTCGCGATCTTCCGCTACACCGACCAGCCGGGCATGATCGGCCGGGTGGGAACCGTGTTCGGCGAGGAGGGCGTCAACATCGTCTCGGCGGCGGTCGGGGCCGAGCCCGACAGCGCCACCGCCGTGATGGCACTGACCACGGACGCGCCCGTCAAGCCCTCCACGATCGACCGCATCCTCGAGCTGCCCGGCTTCAGCGTCGGCAGGGCCGTCGACCTGTAGCCGCCGGGGGATAGGCTGACGGCCCGATGAAGGCCGTCGTATTGACAGCGCATGGGGGGCCGGAGGTCCTGCGGGTCGAGGAGCGCCCGGATCCCGAGGTTGGATCCGGCGAGGTGCGGATCGCGGTCAGGGCCGCCGGGATCAACTTCGCCGACACGATGGCGCGCGTCGGTCTCTACCCGGACGCTCCCAAGCCTCCCACGGTGCTGGGCTACGAGGTGGCGGGCGAGGTCGAGTCGGTGGGGGACGGGGTCGAAGGCCACACGGTCGGCGACCGCGTGGTCGCCGGCACCCGCTTCGGCGGACAGGCCTCGCTGGTCAGCGTCCCTGCGGGGCAAGTGCTTCCGCTCGCCGACCGCCTCGGCTTCGAGCAGGGGGCGGCGATCCCGGTCAACTACTCGACGGCGTACTGCGGCCTGATCGTGATGGGCGGCCTCCAGGAGGGGGAGCGGGCGCTGATCCATGCGGCCGCCGGAGGGGTCGGGACCGCCGCGGTGCAGATCGCGCGGATGACGGGCGCCGAGGTGTTCGGCACGGCGTCCGACTCCAAGCACGACGCGATCCGAAAGCTCGGCGTCACCCACGCGATCGACTACCGGACGCAAGATTTCGAGCAGGAGGTGACGCGGATCACCGACGGCGAGG
Source organism: Solirubrobacterales bacterium (assembly GCA_050697275.1). Lineage (GTDB taxonomy): Bacteria > Actinomycetota > Thermoleophilia > Solirubrobacterales > 70-9 > JBOGZI01. Next base: position 15,161 of record JBOGZI010000184.1, read on the forward strand.
GGATCGACCTCGCCTTCGACGCCCAGGGGCCCCGGAGCTTTCGCAAGGACTACCGGCTGCTGCGCCCGGGCGGCCGCCTGGTCATGTACGGGCTCTCGGAGGCCTCGACCGAGGGCGGGAGGAGCATCCCGAGGCTGATCGGGAGCCTGGCGCGCATGCCGCTGGCGACGATGCCCTGGTGGAAGAGCCTGCAGATGATGAGCGAGAACAAGGGCGTGTTCGGGCTCAACATGCTGGCCTGGTGGGACGAGGAGGGCAGCATCGAGCGGATCACCGGCCCCCTGGTCGCACAGATCGAGGAGGGCGGCCTGGAGCCGATCGTCGCCGAGTCCTTCCCCTTCGATCGCGCCGGCGAGGCGCACCAGTTCATCGCCGAGCGCAGGAACGTCGGCAAGGTCGTGCTCACGCCCTAGGCGGTCGAAGCCAGGTCAGCCGGCGGACCTGGGGCGGCCCTACGCACGACTACTCTGTCGGCATGAGGTTCGGGACTGGCTGGATGATCGGCGGGCTTGCGCTTGCCGTGACGCTGGGGGCCCTGGCGCCGGCGGCCCTGGCCGCTCCGGGTGTCGACACGTCGATCGAGCGCAGCTCGGGCAAAGGGGCGAGCGCCTCGGCCAACCTCACCTTCCTCACGATCAACGGGCTCAGCGGCGTCGACAACAGGATCAACGTGTTCGTCGCCCCGACCGGGCGGCTGACCGTGATCGCACCCGAGGGCCTCACCGATCCGGACGGCGAGGCCGGTCAGAACTGCACGCTCGACAACGCCCAGCCGGGGCAGGCGATGGCGACGCAGATCAGCTGCCTAGGCGGCTACGCGCAGGCGATCGTCGGCGACCTCGGCGGCGGCAACGACAGCTTCAGCGCCTCTCCGGACCTGCCGGTCCAGATCGGCGGCGTCCTCGACGGCCAGCGCCGGCCGCTCTCCGGCGGGATCGGCAATGACCGCATCATCACGGGCGGGCTGGGCGATCTGCTCGACGGCGGCATCGGCCGTGACCACCTGATCGGAAACGGCGGCGAGGATCGACTGGCCGGCGGAGGCGGAAGGGACAAGCTGCGCGGGGGCGGCGCGCGCGACGCGCTCTTTGGCGGCGGCGGCAGAGACAAGCTGCACGGGGGAGGACGCCGCGACCTCTGCAACGGGAACGCGGGCCGCGACGCCGCCCGCAAGTGCGAGATCCTCCAGTCGATCCCGTAACTAGCATTGCGGCGGTGATCCCCCTGCTGGCCGCCGTCACCGACGTCTACCGCGACGGGATCGTCGAGACCGGCCGCGAGTCCCAGTTCCTCTTCTTCGTCGCCTTCCTCATCACCTTCGGGTTCATCCGCACCAGCGCCCACATGATCCGCGCCCAGGTGAGCTGGTGGCCGGGGAACGTGCAGGTCGGAGGGACCCACATCCACCACCTCGTCTGGGGGATCCTGCTCCTGCTGATCTCCGGCTGGGTCGGGGTGGCGGTCCATCCGGACGACCCGTGGCGCGAGATCGTGGCGGTGATGTTCGGGGTGGGCGCCGGGCTCACCCTCGACGAGTTCGCGCTCTGGCTCAACCTCAAGGACGTCTACTGGTCGAAGCAGGGGCGGCGTTCGATCGACGCCGTGATCATCGTCACCGCGGTCACGGGCATGCTGCTGGTCGGCTTCCGCGGCTGGATCGAGGCCGCCGAGCACGTCGAATCGGCCGTCTTCGCAGCTGTCGGGGGAGTCGGGCTGTTCGGGATCGCGATGGCGGTCCTCAGCGCGGCCAAGGAGAAGTTCGGGATGGTGATCTGGTCGCTGCTCGTCCCCGTGGTGGGGCTGGTCGGCGCCCTACGGCTGGCGAAGCCGCACTCGGTCTGGGCGAAGCTCTTCTACAAGCACGGCAAGAAGCGCCGCGCGGAGGAGCGCTTCGCCGGCTCCCGCGGCGAGCCGTTCTGGAAGCGAGGCGGCGAGCTACTTGGCAGGCTTCGCCTTGGCGGCGCGGGCGGAACCTGAGAAGACGTACTCGTCCACCACCACACCGAGCGAGGCGACCGTCGGGATCGCCAGCAGCGCGCCCAGCACCCCAGCCAGGTTGGCGCCGACGATCACCGCGACGATCGCAACCGCCGGGTTCACCTTCAGCGCCCCGCCCTTGTAGAGCAGCGGCTGGATCAGCCGGTCCTGAAGCTGCTGGTAGACGAGGAAGATCGCCAGCCAGAGCAGGGCATCGCCGGGCCCGCCGTCGATCAGCAGCACGGCGAAGACCGTGAAGCCGCCGACGGTGAGGCCGATCAGCGGGATCAGGTCGAGGAAGGCCACCAGCACGCCCATCGGGATCGCCATGTGGAAGCCGCCGATCTCGAGGAAGAGCCAGGTGAGCACCCCGGCGACGATCGCGAGCAGCAGGTTGACGCTGACATAGGCCCGGACGACCTCGGCGACCCGGACCCCGACCCGCCGGGCCCGGTCACGGTGCGCCCGCGGCAGGCGTCCCGTTCCCCGCTGGAACATGCCCTTGCCGTCGAGCAGCAGGAAGAAGGTCAGGGTCAGCACCGTGATCGCGGCGAGCAGGTGCTCGAGCACGCTCACGGTGAACGACCCGACCGCGCTGGCGCCGGAGCTGAGCCGCCCGGGAAGCGAGCTGGCCTGCTCGCTCAGCTTGCTGGTGATCTCGTACTTGTCGTTCAGCTCCTGGAACTGCTGATTGTCCTCGGCCCACTGCTCGAAGTCGGAGACGTAGGTCGGCAGCTTCTTGGCCAGCCCCTCGATGTCCTTGACCAGCGGGGGCAGGACGTGGAGGACCAGGAAGACGAGCCCCGCGAAGAAGACGAGGTAGACGGCGGCGATCGCGGCAACCCGGGGCAGGGAGCGCTCCCCGATCCGGATGCGCTGCAGCAGGCCCACGGCCGGATCGAGGGCGAGGGCGAGGAAGATCGCGGCGGCCACCCACTGCAGCGTCGTCCGCGTGTGCAGGACGACCACCACCAGCAGCAGCGCCAGGGCGGCGTAGAACAGCGACCAGAGCACCACCTTGGCGACCGCCCGCACCTCGATCTGGCTGGCTCGCACGAGCCCAAGCTTTGCGTCGCGGTCGGATGGCATCGCCGGCTGCGCTACTCTGCCTGGCACTTCGATGACCCACCGGCTCGACAGCCTGGCGCTTCTCCTTCTCCTCCCCCTTCGGGGGGAGTAGGCGCTGGGCGGCGCGATAGCCGCGAGACGAAGAACAGGTCAATCGAAGTCTCCGGAGAAGGAGGAAGCAATGAGTGAGGTACGCGAGCAGGATCACGTCGACATCTTCGACACGACGCTGCGCGATGGCGAGCAGTCGCCCGGGATCTCGCTGAACACGCAGGAGAAGGTCGAGATCGCCCAGCAGCTCGCCCGCCTCGGCGTCGACGTGATCGAGGCCGGCTTCCCGATCACCTCGCCCGGGGACGCGGACGCCGTGGAGGCGATCGCCCGCAACGTCGAGGGGCCGGTCATCTGCGGCCTCGCCCGTACTCACAAGGCCGACATCGACGCGGCCTGGAACGCGATCAAGGACTCCCAGCGGCCGCGGATCCACACCTTCATCTCGACCTCGGACATCCACATCGAGCACCAGCTGCAGACCACCCGCGAGGACGTCAAGGGCCAGGCGAAGGCCGCGGTCGTCCTGGCCAAGTCCTATTCCGACGACGTCGAGTTCTCGCCGATGGACGCGACCCGCGCCGATGTCGAGTTCACGGCCGAGGTCTGTGCGATCGCGGTGGCCGAGGGGGCCAACGTGATCAACATCCCCGACACCGTCGGCTACACGACCCCGGCCGAGTACGCCGCCTACTTCGAGCGTCTCTACGAGCTGGTCCCGGGCCTGGACGAGGTAGTGGTCTCGGTCCACTGCCACGACGACCTCGGCCTGGCGGTGTCCAACTCCTACGCCGGCCTGCTCGCCGGAGCCCGGCAGGTGGAGTGCGCCATGAACGGGATCGGCGAGCGGGCGGGGAACTGCTCGCTCGAGGAGATCGTGATGCTGGTCCGGACCCGGCGCGACGTGCACGGCTTCGACACCGGGCTCGACAGCCGTGAGCTGGCGCGCACCAGTCGCTTGGTCTCCCGCCTCACCGGCTACTCGGTGCCCCCCAACAAGGCGGTGGTGGGCCGCAACGCCTTCGCGCACGAGTCCGGCATCCACCAGGACGGCGTGCTCAAGGAACGGACCACCTACGAGATCATGGACGCGACCGAGGTCGGGCTGGAGTCGAACTCGATCGTGCTCGGCAAGCACTCCGGCCGCCACGCGCTCAAGGACGCGCTCGAGCAGCTCGGCTTCCGGGTCGAGGGACAGGCGCTCAACCACGCCTTCTCGCGCTTCAAGGAGGTGGCCGACAAGAAGAAGCAGGTCACGGCCCTCGACCTGGAAGCGATCGTCTCCGACGAGATGCGCGAGCGCTCGGAGTCCTACAACCTCGCCTGGTTCGAGGTCGAGGCCGGCTCGCGGCGCCAGCCGCGCGCCAGAGTCTCGGTCACCCTCCCCTCCGGGGAAGAGTCGGTCGCCGACGCCAGCGGCGACGGTCCCGTGGACGCGATCTTCGGCGCGATCCGCAAGGCGGTGGGCTCGGACGCCGAGCTGCGCCGCTACCAGGTGGAGGCCGTCACCGAGGGCACCGACGCGCTCGGCGAGGTGACCGTGGTGCTC
>JBOGZI010000185.1:0-8893 GCA_050697275.1 Solirubrobacterales bacterium
GGCGGTCGGCGTCTGGGCCGGCGCCGTTCCGGTGGTGGTCTGCTCGTCGTCGCTGTCCTCCATCCCGATCAGGACGCCGACCAGCAGCATGATCCCGAGCAGCGCGATCAGCCCCACGGCGACGAGCGGGTTCCAGGCCCGGCCCGCGGCGGGCGCCGGGGCGGCACGTCCGTTCGCGGCCGCCGCCTCGTCGCCCGAGAGGAGATGGCGCTGGTAGTCCACCCTGGGCTCGCCCCGGCGGTGCCCGCAGTTCAGGCAGTAGCGCTGGTCTGCGGCGAGCGGCGTCCCGCACTCGGTGCAGGGCGCGCCCTCCTTGCCGAGGGTCGCCGTGGTCGGCGCATCGCTCTGTTTCGCCGTGCTCGTCGTCATATCTCGCGCTCTGCCCGGAACGCGGGCTCTACGAACAAACCCGTACGCCGCGAGGCGTTGCGGCCCGGCGGGGGAATAGTAAGAGAGCTACGCCTGCCCGCGCGTGGCGGAGCCGAAACTCAGGCGCCGGCGGTGGGTGGCTCGCCCGGATGCGAGGCGTCCTCGAATTCGCGGAACAGCCCGGTCACGACGAAGGCCACCTGCTCGCCGATGTCGACGGCGTTGTCGCCGATCCGCTCCAGGGCGCGCGCGACGAGCATCATCGTCATCGCCCACTCGCGCACGTCGGCCTCCTCGCCCACCTGGACCGCGAGCTGGAAGCACTCCTTGTTGAGGTCGTCGATCAGGTCGTCCTGTCGGACCAGGTCGCGGGCGAGGTCGACGTCGCGGCCCTCGAACGCCTGCTTCGCCTGCGAGAGCATCGAGCGCGCCTGCTTGCCCATCTGGAGGATGTGATCGACCATCCCCGCTCGCTGGGGCGCGTCGTGGCCGGTCAGCGGGATCACCTTGGCGATGTTCACGCACTGGTCCCCCATTCGCTCGATGCTGTGCATGACGTGCAGCAGCGCCGAGATCAGCCGCAGGTCGGTGGCCACCGGGGCCTGGGTGGCGAGCAGCGTGAGGATCTCCTGGTGGACCTCCAGGTAGCGCCCGTCGATCCGATCGTCGTCGGCGACCACCAGCTGCGAGAGCTCGACGTCCTGGTGCTCGACGGCCTCCAGGGTCCGGTCGAGGCTCTGCACGACCATGTCGACCCCCTCCAGCGCCCGCTGCTCCAGCTTCTGGAGCTCCTCCTGGTAGTGCAGCCGGGTGCTGTCCGCCATCAGCCCACCTTCCCGGTGACGTAGTCCTCGGTCCGCTGATCGGATGGGTTGGTGAAGATCTTCTCGGTCTCGTCGTACTCGACCAGCTGTCCCCAGCGGTTGTCCTCATCGGCATCCAGCTCGACGATCAGGAAGGCCGTCCGGTCCGACACCCGGGCGGCCTGTTGCATGTTGTGGGTGACGATCACGATCGAGAACTCCTCCTTCAGCTCCATCATCAGGTCCTCGATCCGCCCGGTCGAGATCGGGTCCAGCGCCGAGCAGGGCTCGTCCATCAGGATCACGTCGGGGTCCACAGCGATGCAGCGGGCGATGCAGAGCCGCTGCTGCTGGCCGCCGGACATCCCATAGGCGTTGTCGTCGAGGCGGTTCTTGACCTCGCCCCAGAGCGCCGCTCGCTCCAGCGCCTGCTTGACCCGATCCTCGACGTCGTCGAGGCCGAGCACCTGCGGGCCGAAGGCGACGTTGTCGTGGATCGACTTCGGAAAGGGATTCGGCTTCTGGAAGACCATCCCGATCCGCTTGCGGACCTCGACCGGATCGACCGCGGGCGCGTAGAGGTCCTGGCCGTGGTAGTAGCAGTGGCCCTCAACCTCGGCGGTCGGGATCAGGTCGTTCATCCGGTTGAGGCAGCGGATCAGGGTGCTCTTGCCGCAGCCGGAGGGCCCGATCAGCGCGGTGATCTGGTGTTCGTGGATCTCCATCGAGATGTCCTTGACGGCGGGCTTGCCCGCGTAGCGCACCGTCAGGTCCTCGAGCTCGAAGATGCCGGCGCTCGTCCCGACACGCCTCGAGCCCCTGCCCTCCGTGAGGGAGGAGACATCCACCCCCGGCACCTCCCCCCGGCCGGTCGCCGCATCGGCCGCCCTCCTCTCCCGGTCAGCCACTTGTTTCAACACTGTCGACCATCACTTTCATCGAGGTTCCCTTCCCCTCACCACTGCTGCTCGTATCTGTTCCGCAGCCAGATCGCGAACGAGTTCATCGCCAGCAGCACGACCAGCATCAGGATCACGCCGGCGGCCGCCACCACCCTGAACTCGTCCTGCGGGCGCAGCGCGTAGTTGAAGATCTGCACCGGCATCGCCGAGTAGCCGCCGGAGAGCGGCTCCGGATCGAAGGTGACGAAGGTCGCCGCGCCGACCAGCAGGAGCGGCGCCGCCTCCCCGAGGGCCCGCGAGAGCGCCAGGATCACGCCGGTGGCGACCCCCGGAATCGAGGCGGGCAGCACCTGGCGGCGGATCGTCTGCCACTGGGTCGCCCCGAGCGCCAGCGAGCCCTCGCGGATCGAAGGCGGCACCGCACGGATCGCCTCGCGGGCCGCGATGATCACGGTCGGCAGCACCAGCAGCGAGAGGGTGAGCGAGCCGGCCAGGGCGATGAAGCCGAGGTCGAGCGGGCCGCGGACGATGAAGGCGAGCCCGAGGATCCCGTAGATGATCGAGGGCACCGCCGCCAGGTTCTGGATGTTGAGCTCGATCAGGCGGTTCCACCAGCGCTCACGGTTCGCGTACTCCTCCAGATAGACGGCGGCCCCCACCCCGATCGGGACGATCAGCAGGATCACGCCGAGGATCAGGTAGAGGCTGCCGATGATCGCCGGCCTGAACCCGGCCTCCTCCGGGTTGATGGTCGAAGGACCGTCGGTGATCAGATGGAGCCCGAACGACGGCGCGCCCTTGATCGCCGACTGGAGGATGACCGCGGCCAGCGCCAGCATCGCGATCCCGATCGCGAGCAGCAGCAGGGCGAAGAAGACATTGCCGCGCCAGCGGTCGCCGCGTGGTTGCGCCGACAGCGAGGCAGCCACCGCGGCTTGGGCTCCCGCGCTCGCCAGGCGCGTGCGCTCGGACATCGGCCTCGGCATCCCGGGCATTCGAGGGCTCACTCGTAGACCTCCCGGAAGCGGCGGACGAGCCGGATCGCGATCGCGTTCATGCCCAGCGTCATCACGAACAGCACCGCGCCGACCGCGAAGATGGTGTCGTAGGTGATCGTCCCGGTGGCGATGTCGCCGGTCGCCACCCTGCCGATGGCGGCGGTCATGGCGAGCACCGACTCGCCTGGATTGAAGGTCGGGTTCGGGGTCGCCCCGGCGACCAGCAGGACCACCATCGTTTCGCCTACCGCCCGTGAGGCGGCGAGCACGACCGAGGCGACGATCCCCGAGATCGCCGCCGGGAAGACCACCCGGGTCGAGACCTTGAGCTTGGTGGCGCCGAGGGCATAGGCGCCCTCCCGCAGCCCACCGGGCACCGCCTTCATCGCGTCGTCGGAGATCGAGGCGATGATCGGCAGCAGCAGCAGCGCGATGCCCAGCGAGGCCGCGAGCACGAAGAACGGAGGGGTCTTGACGAAGCCGGGCACGACCCCCTGGACCTCGGGGCTGATGAAGGTGAGAGCGAACACGCCCAGCGCGACGGTGGGAACTCCCGCCAGCACCTCGAGCACCGGCTTGATCAGCTTTCGGATCCTGGGACCGGCGTATTCGCTGAGGTAGATCGCCGACAGCAGCCCGAGCGGCACCGCGAACAGCAGCGACCAGAAGGTGATGCTGAGCGTGCCGATCACCAGGCGGAGCACCCCGAATCCTGGGTCGCTCGAGTTGGTCGGGGCCCACTCCTCGAGCGAGAAGAAGCTCTCGAGGGTGACCTGGTCGAAGAAGCCGATGGTCGGCGTCAGCAGCGAGATCACGATCGCGGCGGTCGTCGCCACGGAGATCACGGCGCAGGCGGCGAGCAGCCCCTGGATCACCCTCTCGCCGTAGCGGGGACGCGCGGCCACCAGGGGCCGGGAGGGGTCTGGCCTCCCGAGCGCCCTGGTGGCCGCTGTCGCGTCCCTTGCTTCCATCAGCGGGTACCGGCCATGCCTCAGCCGGTCGTGCCGGTCCCTCCGCCGCCGCCGACCAGGCTCTCCAGCTTCTGCTGGGACTGCTGGAGCTGCTCGTCGGTGAGCGGGATGAAGCCGACCTGCTCGGCCACCTCGTTGATCTTGTCGAGGTAGAACTGGAGGAACTCGTCAACCGTCTCGTCCTCCAGCGCCGGCCCCGACGGATAGACGTAAAGCGGCCGGGCCAGCGGCGTGTAGGAGCCGTCCTGGGCGCTCTCGGGCGACGGGGCGACGCAGCCGTTGCCGCCGTCGATCTCGAGCGCCTTCACGGCCCCCTCGTTCTCGACGAAGAACGAGTAGCCGAAGTAGCCCATGCCGCCCTCCGCGCCGCCGACGCCGGTGACGGTGGCGTTGTCGTCCTCGCCGATGTCGTTGATGCCGGCCGTCCTCTGGGCGCCCTCCTCACCGTTGATCGCCTCGGTGAAGAAGTCGAAGGTGCCCGAGTCGGTGCCGGGCGAGTACAGCGTGAGCTCGGCGTCGAACGGCGGCTCGAGCCCCTCGACCTCGCTCCAGCTCGACAGGTCGGACTTCGGCTCCCAGATCGACTTGAGCTGGTCGACCGTCACGCAGGTCACCGGGTTGCTCGGGTTGACGACGACAGTGAGGGCGTCGTTGGCGACCTGGATCTCCTCGAAGGCGACCCCGCCGCTCTGGCAGGCCTTCACCTCGTCGTCCTCGATCGCGCGGGAGGCGTTGGAGATGTCGGTCTCGCCGGCGCAGAACTTCTCGAAGCCGCCGCCGGTGCCGGAGGTCCCAACCGTCACGTTGACGTCGGGGTTCTCGGCGTTGAACTCCTCGGCGATCGCCTCGGTGAGCGGCGCCACCGTGCTCGACCCGTCGACGCGGATCTCGCCGGAGAGGCCGCCGGCCGTCCCATCGCCCCCGTCGTCGTCATCGCCGCCACAGGCCGCGAGGCCGAGCGCGAGGGCGCCGGAGGTGGCAAGCAGGAGCCACCACTTGCTTGTCATTCGATTTCTCCCTTGCTTCGTTGAGTTGGTCGCCGTCAGGCTCGCAACGAAGCGGCGCGGCCTTGTTACGTGGTTGTGGCCGTGCTGTGAAGAGGTTGTGAACGCTCGGCCGGCGGCGGGGCGGCTGGCTCGCCGAGCGGCTCGGGCTCGAAGCGGTAGCCGATCCCGAAGTGGGTGTGGATGTACTTCCAGGCCCGGGAGCGGCGCTGCAGCTTCTGGCGGAGCTTGCGCACGAAGACGTCCACCGAGCGGTCCCCGTGGGCCATCGAGTAGCCCCAGACCCGCTCGTAGAGGATGTCGCGCTCGACCACCCTCCCCTGCTCGGCGGCGAGCACCTCCAGCAGCTCGAACTCGCGGCGCGTCAGGCCGAGGCTCTCGCCGCTGACGAAGGCCTGGTACTGGTCCGCGCGGATCTCCAGCTCAGCGACGACCAGTGGCCCGACATCGGTGCGGACGAGCGCGCGCTTGCGCCGCCGCGCGACCGCCTCGACCCGCGCCACCGCCTCCTCGGGGTGGGCGGGCTTGGAGATCCAGTCGTCCGCGCCGAGCCGCAGCCCGCGGACCCGCTGGGCGACGGTCGAGCGGTCGGTGCAGACGATCACGCCCAGCCCCGGGATCGATCCGCAGAGTCCCTCCAGGTAGTCCCAGGCGTCCGGCCCCAGCGCCGCGGGATCCACGATCACGACGTTGAGCTTCATCGCGACGATCTCGTCCAGCGGGATCGCCCCGGCGGCTACCTGGTGCTCCCAGCCGACCGCCTCGAGCCGCTTGCCGAGCACAGTCAGGAAGGCGCTGTCGGTGTCGACCACCGCCAGTCGGATGGTCCCTGCCTCGCTCACGGGGTCGATTCTAGGGACCGGGGCGGCGCTGTCAGCCCCCATTGGGCGGTCGTTCACAGGTTGTTCACCCGCTCGGAGCAATAATCGGAGCGTGGCCCACACCCACGCCCACGGCGTCTCCCCCGACGCCGACGCCCGCAAGCTCGGAGCGGCGCTCGCCCTGATCCTCGCCTTCATGGGAGCGGAGGTGGTGGCGGGCATCGTCGCCTCCTCGCTGGCGCTTCTCTCCGATGCCGCCCACATGCTCACCGACGCCGGGGCGATCGCCCTGGCGCTGTTCGCCCTGCGGCTCGCCAATCGCCCGCCGAGGGGCAGCTACACCTTCGGCCTGAAGCGAGCCGAGATCCTCTCCGCGCAGCTCAACGGCCTCACCCTGCTGATCCTGGGAGCCCTGATCGTGTTCGAGGGCGTCCGCCGCCTGCTCGACCCGCCGGAGGTCGAGGGCCTGCTGGTGCTGATCGTCGGCACCGCGGGGATCCCCGTCAACCTGGCGGCCGCCGCGCTGATCCGCTCGTCCGAGCGGCGCAGCCTCAACGTCGAGGGGGCCTTCCGGCACATCATCACCGATCTCTTCGCCTTCATCGCCACCGCGATCGCGGGCGCGGTGATCCTGCTCACCGACTTCGCCCGCGCCGACGGGATCGCCTCGCTGCTGGTCGCCGCGCTGATGTTCTGGGCCTCGTACGGGCTGCTCCGCGACTCGGGGCGAGTGTTCATGGAGGCCGCCCCGCGCGAGCTCGACCCGGAGACGATCGGCCGCACCCTGGCGGAGGAGCCGGGCGTGGTCGAGGTCCACGACCTGCACGTCTGGGAGGTGACCTCGGGAATGCCCTCGATCTCCGCACACGTGATCGTCGAGCCCGAGATCGACTGCCAGCAGACGCGGTGGCGCCTCGCCCGCCTGCTCGCGGAGCGCTTCGCGATCGAGCACTCCACCCTCCAGGTCGAGAACCAGCACCGCGACGAGCTGCTGCAGATCGGCGAGCGGCCGGAGCCGCCGGACGACCGCGGCTAGAACGTCGCCGAGCGGACGCCGGTCGCGATCAGCGCGAGCACGAAGAGACCGGCCAGGACCCGGTAGATGACGAAGGCGCCGTAGCTGTGGCGGCGCACGTAGGACAGCATGAAGGCGATCGCGGCATAGCTGGAGGCGGCGGAGGCGATCGTGCCGACGATCATCGGCCCCACCACCCCGTCGGGCAGTCCCTCGGTCGCCGCCCCGATCCCCTTCAGCACGGTCGCCCCGGCAACCGCCGGCACCAGCAGCAGGAAGGCGAAGCGGGCGGCGCTGTCGCGATCGAGGCCGAGGTAGCGCGCGGCCGAGATCGTCACCCCGGAGCGCGAGACCCCGGGCGCCAGGGCCGCCGCCTGCGCGACCCCCATGTAGAAGCCCTCCCTGATCCCGACCGTGTCGATCGAACGGCGCTGGGGAAGGCGGTCGGCCCAGGCGAGGACCAGCCCGAAGACGATCAGCAGGATGGCGATCATCCAGGGCTCGCCCAGGTGCTCGTCGATCCAGGCCTCCCCGAGCCCACCGACGATCACGGCGGGGATCGTCCCCACCACGATCGCCCAGCCCAGCCGCTGCTCGGTGGTCTCGATCGCGCGGGTGCGCAGCGAGCGCCACACTCCGCGCGCCATCGCGGTGAGGTCGGTCCAGAAGTATCCGATCACCGCCACCAGGGTGCCCGCGTGCAGGGCGACATCGAAGGTCTTGTTGAAGGACTCGTTGTCCTGCAGGAAGTTGTAGTCCTGCAACCAGGGGATGAGGATCAGGTGCCCCGAGGAGGAGATCGGCAGAAACTCCGTGAGGCCCTGGACGATCCCCAGCAGGAGGGCCTCCAGCTCCGACATCGGCGGCATCCTAGAGGCGAAGCCCGGGTTTGACCGCCCCGATCTTCGTTACTGTGCCCGGGATGCAGAGGGGCTCCCTGGTAAAGCGCGCGGTGGCGTCGGTCGGCTTGGCGCTCGCCGCCCTGCTGGCGCTGGCGCCGGCGGCGATGGCGGCCGACGGGGTCGGCCTCTACGGGCGCACCGACGACAAGGTGGTCACCTTCTTCGCCTTCGGGGTGATCGCCTTCTTCGCGATCCTCGTGACCGTGCTGTCGCTGGTGCAGATCCGGCTTGACAATCGCAAGGAGAGGCGCAAGGAGGACCTCGAGCGCCTCGGGTCGTCGTAGTCCGCCGGGGGGCCCGGGCGTGAAGCCCGCCAGCGACGACGGGGCGACCGTCGCCGAGGAAAGGCTCGATCCCGACGCCGAGCCGGCCGCGGACGAGGGATCCTTCGACCCCGGGGTCGAGACCGGCTACCTGCGGCGCGCCCCGCGCGACCGTGAGCTTCCCGTCGAGGCCGGCGGCGCCCCCTTCGACCCCGGCCCAGGGACCGGCTATGACCGCAGGCGCGCCAAGCGCTCCGCGAAGGAGCGCGAACGCAGGGAGCGGGAGCGCCGAGAGGAGGAGGCGCGGGTGCTCTCGCTGCGGGAGCAGGAGCTGGTCGAGGAGAAGCGGGAGGACCCCGAGGAGCGCGAGCGGCTGGTCCGCGAGCGACAGGACGAGCTCGAACGGGAGCGGCTCGAGCGGGAGCGGGCCGAGCGCGAAGCGAGCTGGGAGCACGAGCGGGAGGAGATCGAGCGCCAGGCGCTGCTCGACGAGGAGCGGCGCGTACGGCAGGTCCTTCCAGGATGAGGAGGAGGTTCTTTCGGAGCGGCCGCCACGGCCTCCGCTCGCTGCACGTCGCACCGCGGCGGCGAGTGAAAGTCCGAGAAGCGAAGGCGCAGCGAGTGCCGCACCGCCGAGCCCGAGGAAGCCGGCGAGGACACCCCGGCGGTTGACCTGAGCATCGCTACCATTGCGTGACCTCTTCGGCGCCACCGCGACACCTCACGGTTTGATGAGGGAGGAGCCTGGCTCGACCAGGAAGCTTTCCGCCTCGACCTGGTCGAGGAACTCCACCACGGCTCCGCCGCTCACCCGGACGGCGTCGAACTTGTAGACGCCCTGGTAG
>JBOGZI010000186.1:0-17087 GCA_050697275.1 Solirubrobacterales bacterium
GCCCCACGGCCGGAGCCGCCAGCGCCTTGATCACCGCCTCCTTGGCCGCAAAGCGGGCGGCCAGGTGGCGGCCGGGGCGGGCCCGCGCCCGCGCGTAGTCGAGCTCCGCCCGGGTGAAGAGGCGCTCGGCGAGCCGCGGGCGACGCTCCAGGGCGCGCTCGACCCGTTCGATCTCGATCAGGTCTATGCCGACCCCGGCCGGCACCGTTGCCCCTACTTCAGCCCGACGAGCAGCCGGATCTGGGCGCGATCGTCTTCGTCTCCCGATCCGACCGCGAGGTAGTCGAGGCCGTCGATGTAGGGCTTCGCCTCGCGGAACTCGGGATCCCCCCGCGCGCCTTCGTTCTCGGCGAGCTCGAACACCGGTGCGAAGTCGAGGAAGAAGTCGGTGCCCAGCCCGGAGAGCTTCTCCTGCGCGGCGGTGAAGCCGGGTGAGCCGACCAGGTTCTGCGCCGGCTGAAGGGCCGCCTGGGCGGAGCCGGCGCCGTAGCCGATCACCAGCCGGTCCCCTTCCTGGAGCAGCTCGACCGGCTGGGGCGCGGTGCTCGGATCGTTGATCCGCAGCCCGCTGCCGCCTCCCGGCGTCGAGAGCGACTGGACGCCCCTGGGGCTGCCGAGCTGGATCAGACCCCGCAGCTGCTCGACCAGCCGCCCGGTCAGCTCGCTGTCGTTGGTCTGGACGACGAGGGCGCCGGTGAGAGCGGCCTCGCTGGTGCCCTGCACGTAGAGGGCGGCATCCCCGAGCGCGCCGGTGAGCTCGTCGAGGGAGACTCCGGCGGTGCTCTCGACCTGCTCGAGGCCCTGGTCCAGGCCGGGAACTCCGGCCTCCCTGAGCTGCTCGATGGTCCGCCTCACGGTCTCCCCGACGTCGCCGAAGCCGATCGCGAGCCAGGCCTGCGCGGGGAGCTCGCCGATCAGTGAGCTCTCCGCGGTCTCCACCCCTTCGCCTCCCGCCGTGACGTCGAGCTCGAGATCCTCCGCCGAAGCGGTCAGATCGCCCACCACCGGCTCGTCGAGCGAGTCCTCGGCCGCCGTCTCGATGATGTTGCGCGCGAACGGATCCACCTCCTCCTCCGGGATCGCCTCGAGGAACTGACGCGGAATCGAATAGAGGATCCCGAGGCTGTCGTCAGGCAGGTCCCCGACCGAGTCCTTGAAATCGTCGGAGCCGCCGAGGTTGTCCCCGTCGCTGGCGTCGACCGCCTGCTTGAACCCCTCCTCGGACCCGACAACCATGAAGTCGCCGACCGGGCCGAAGACGGTGGCCCCGCCGTCATCCTCGGTCTGGAACTCGTAGGTATGGCCCTCGTACTCGCCGGTCTGACCGGTGACCCTGGTGTCCTCGCGGAAGGCGTTGAGCGCCGCCTCGTTGTCCCGGGACTCGATCACCAGCGTCCCGTCGCTGTCCTCCTCGAAGGAGGAGAAGAAGACGGCGGCGCGCTCGCCCAGCCAGAGGTCGATGTCCTCAGCGAAGGTGAACTGCTCCCCCGGCTTCAGATGCTGCGTCGTCTCCCGCTCGATCAGCGACTGCAGCTTGGCGCCGGGATCGTCGGTGTCGAGAATCTTGCCGAGGGCGGCCTCCGCGCCGGACTTCACCTCTCCCTCCGGGCGAACCGTCGCCTCCAGGTAGATCGGAGTATCCGCGGGGACGGCGG
Organism: Solirubrobacterales bacterium; assembly: GCA_050697275.1. GTDB lineage: Bacteria > Actinomycetota > Thermoleophilia > Solirubrobacterales > 70-9 > JBOGZI01. The sequence goes on from JBOGZI010000186.1 coordinate 1,656, forward strand.
CGGCCGGTCCGACGTCCACGTCGTCGCCGCCGCCGCACCCCGCGAGCGCGATGGCGGCCAGGGCGGCGCCGGCGAGCAGCAGCCTGCCTCCTCGGGCGAACACGCGCGGCACGCTACTCGACGGTGACGGTCTTCGCCAGGTTGCGCGGCTGATCGACGTTGAGCCCGTTCAGACGGGCGACGTGGTAGGCGAGCAGCTGCAGCGGCAGGATCGCGAGGATCGGCTGCAGCACCCAGTCGGTGCGCGGCACGAACACCGTCTCCCCGGCGACCTCGGCCACCTGCTCGGAGTCCTCGGTTGCGACCGCGATCACATCGGCGTGCCGCGCCTGGACCTCCTCGATGTTGGAGAGCACCTTCTCCAGGACCGGGCTGTCGGTGGCGACGCAGACGACGGGCGTGGACTCGTCCAGCAGCGCGATCGGGCCGTGCTTCATCTCCCCAGCGGCGTAGGCGTCCGCGGGGATGTAGGAGATCTCCTTCAGCTTCAGCGCCCCCTCGAGGCAGACCGCGAGCCCGATGTGGCGGCCGAGGTACATGAAGAAGCGCTGGTCCTTGTGCCGGCGCGCGATCTCCCGGACCTGCTCGTCGGTGGAGTCGATCGTCTCCTCGATCGCCGACGGGATCGACTTCAGCTCGCCGATCAGCTTCGACATCCGCTCGTGCGGCAGGGTGCCGCGCAGCTCCGCGAGGCGCAGCCCGAGCAGGTACATGACGGCGACCTGGGCGAGGAAGGTCTTGGTCGCCGCAACCCCGATCTCCAGCCCGGCGCGGGTGAAGAGCACGGCGTCGGAGTCGCGGGTCGCCTGACTGCCCATGATGTTGGTGACCGCCAGGACCTTGGTGCCGCCCTCGCGGGCGAGGCGCATCGCGGCAAGCGTGTCGGCGGTCTCGCCCGACTGGGTGATGCCGATCACCAGGTCGTTCTCGCGCAGCACCGGGTCCCGGTAGCGGTACTCGGAGGCGATGTCCATCTCGACCGGGATCCGCGCCCACTTCTCGATCGCGTAGCGGCCGATCAGGCCGGCGTGGTAGGAGGTCCCGCAGGCGACGATCACCACCCGGTCGATGGAGCGGAGGAAGTCGTCGTCCAGCTCGACGCTCGAGAGGTCGACCGAGTCATCGTTGGGCAGCCGGTCGGCGATCGTCTCGGCCACCGCGTCCGGCTGCTCGTGGATCTCCTTCATCATGAAGGTCGGGTAGCCGCCCTTCTCCGCGGCGTCCTCGTCCCAGGTGACCTCGTCCTCATCGCGGCTCACCGGGTTCCCCTCAGCATCGCTGATCTCCACCCCGCCGGCGTGGACGGTGACGATCTCGCCGTTCTCGATCAGCTTCACCCGGCGGGTCTGGGCGAGGAAGGCGGGGATCGCCGAGGCGACGAAGTTCTCCTCCTCGCCGAGCCCGACGATCAGCGGGCACTCATGGCGCGCCGCGACCAGGGTGTCGCGGTGGTCACGATGCATCGCGACGAATGCGTAGTGGCCCCGCAGCTCGTTGAACGCAGCCCTGACCGCCTCAGTCAGGTCGCCGTCGTAATGGCGCTCGATCAGGTGAGAGACGATCTCCGCGTCCGTCTCGGAGCTGAAGCTGTGCCCCTCCGCCTCCAGCTCGCGCCGCAGCTCGGCGTGGTTCTCGATGATCCCGTTGAGGACGATGTGGATCTGATCAGCGCAGTCGCCGTGTGGGTGGGCGTTCTCCTCGGTGACCCGGCCGTGGGTGGCCCAGCGGGTGTGGGCGACCCCGATCGGGGGGGGCGGCGCCGCCACCGCGACCGAGCCGTCGCCGTTCCAGGAGTGCTCGTCGACGGCGGCGCGCAGGTTGGCGAGATTGCCGACAGCGCGCACGCTGTCGATCGCACCGTCCGAGATCACCGAAACGCCGGCCGAGTCATAGCCTCGATACTCGAGCTTCTCGAGCCCGGCGATGAGCAGGTCCCGGCACGGTCGGTCACCGACGTATCCGACTATGCCGCACATTGGGAAGGCCGTACAGGGTAGTGCCCGGACGGCTTCTAGCCAAGCTCAGCCCGGGCGACCTCCACCAGGCGGCCGAGCACCTGCTCGCACTCGGCCTCCTCGGGCGCCTCGACCATCACCCGCAGCAGGGGCTCCGTGCCCGAGGGCCGAACCAGCACCCGGCCGCGGCCGTCGAGCCTGCCGTTCTCCTCCTCCACCGCCCTCCACAGCGCCGCCGCGCCCTCGATCGCCGAGCGGTCGGCCACCCGGACGTTCTCGAGGCGCTGCGGCAGCCGCTCAAACGGCTTCACGTTCTCAAGGCGGCGCCCGTGCAGCGCCCGCAGCACGAGCAGCGCGGCCGCGATCCCGTCGCCGGTCGGTGCGAAGTCGGTCCAGATGATGTGGCCGGACTGCTCGCCGCCGAGGTTCCAGCCGAGCTCGCGCAGCCTCTCGATCACGTAGCGGTCGCCGACCTTGGTCTGCGCGATCTCGACCCCCTCGCCCTCGAGCGCCCGGTGGAACCCGTAGTTGGTCATCACGGTCACCACGACGCCGCCGGCCAGCTCCCCGCGCTCCCGCAGGTGCGCGGCGCAGAGCGCGATCAACTCGTCCCCGTCGTGGACGGCGCCGGTCGAATCGACGGCGATCACCCGGTCCCCGTCGCCGTCGAAGGCGAAGCCGATCTCGGCCTCGGACTTCCTCATGTGCTCGGCCAGCGCCCCGGGGGCGGTCGCGCCGCAGCCGTCGTTGATGTTGCGGCCGTCCGGCTCGACCGCGATCGCCTCCACCTCGGCGCCGAGCCGCTCGAAGACGACCGGCGCGGCCCGGTAGGTGGCGCCGTTGGCGCAGTCGAGCGCGACGCGGAGGCCGGAGAGGTCGAGCTGCAGCGCGGTGCGCACTTCGCGCACGTAATCGTCGAGGGCGCCCTCCAGGGTGCGCACGCTCCCCACCTCGGGTCCGCCGTCGGCGTCGAGGCGGGCCTCGATCCGCGCCTCCTCGGCGTCGCCGAGCTTGGCGCCCCCGCGCCCGAAGAACTTGATGCCGTTGTCCCGGTAGGGGTTGTGCGAGGCGGAGACCACCGCGGCCAGGTCGAACCCGAGGCGCCGGCTCAGCACCGAGGCCGCCGGCGTCGGCAGGACCCCGCCGAGGAGCGCGTCGCCACCGCCCGAGGCGATGCCCGCCGCGAGGGCCTCCTCCAGCATCGGGCCCGACTCGCGGGTGTCCCGGACGATCAGGACCTGGGGGCGCTCCGCCTCCGCCTCGAGCGCCGCCGCGCGGCCCAGCCGCACCGCCAGCTCGGGAATGAGCAACTCCCCGACCGCCCCCCGGACGCCATCGGTCCCGAAGAGTTTGCGCTCCGCCATTGTCCGGCGGTCAGCGCTTCGAGAACTGCGGGCGCTTTCGCGCCTTCTTGAGGCCCGCCTTGCGACGCTCCTTGACCCGCGCGTCCCGAGTCAGCATCCCCCTGCGCTTCAGCTCCTGGCGCAGCTGCGGGTCGACCTCGCAGAGGGCGCGGGCGATCCCGTGGCGGACGGCGGAGGCCTGGCCTGAGATGCCGCCGCCGTGCACGCGCACCCGTACGTCGACGTTCCCCTCGTAGCCGCTCTGCACCAGCGGCTGCTTGGCGACCGACTGCAGATAGACACGGGGGAAGTACTCCTCGAGCTTGCGCCGGTTCACCTCGATGCTGCCGCTGCCCGGGGTCAGGATCACCCGGGCGACAGAGGACTTGCGCTTGCCGGTGGCCAGGAAGCGGGCGTCGCCGGAGAGCTCCGCCGGCTTGGCGGCGAGCGGGGTCTCCACCTCCTCGTCGCCGATCAGCTCCCGCTCGCGGCGGGCTCGCTCCTCGGCCTCGGCCTCGCGGCGCGCTCGCTCCTCGGCGTCGAGCTCGCGCTCGGGCTCGATCGCGATCGGGTCCAGCTCCGCCCCCGGCACGACCTCGGGCTTCTTCTCCTTCTTGCCCTCACCCGGGGCCGGCTTCTCGGCCTTCGGCTCATCGGCCGGCGGCTCCTCAGCGGGAGCCTCCTCGGCCGGCGGCTCCTCGGCCTTCGGCTCCGCGGCGGGAGCCTCCTCGGCCGGCGGCTCCTCGGGAGAAGCCTCCTCGACCTTGGGCTCTTCGGCCTCGGGCTCTTCCGCCTTGGTCCCCTCGTCCGCAGTCTCGCCCTCGGGCTGCTGCCCGTCGTCCTGGCGCTGCTCGTCGTCCGCCATCACGTCTCCAGCTCCAGCTGCTCGGGCTTCTGGGCCCGGTGCGGATGCTCCGGCCCGGCATACACCTTCAGCTTGCGCAGCTGCTGACGGCCCAGCCGGTTGCGCGGCAGCATCCCCTTCACCGCCCTGCGGATGACCTCCTCGGGGCGCTTCTCGAGCAGGTCCCCGAGCGAGCGGGAGCGAATCCCACCCGGGTAGCTGGTGTGCCGGAAGTAGAGCTTGTCCTCGCGCTTGTTGCCGGTCACCGCGACCTTCTCGGCGTTGACCACGATCACGAAGTCGCCGACGTCGACGTGGGGTGTGTAGGTCGGCTTGCGCTTGCCGCGCAGCACGTCCGCGATCTGGCTCGCGAGGCGCCCCAACGTCTTCGCCTCGGCATCGACCACGTACCAGTCCCGCTCACGGTCCTGGGAGGTCGCCTGGTAGGTCTTGGTGGAAGCCGTCATCACGAAAAGCGCCGCGCGAGGGGCGCGGCCGGCGGATGATAGCCGCCAGGGGGCGCCGGACCGCTGCAGCTCGGAGCGAGAGCGAAGCCCCTCCGGTACCTCCCCATCCCTCCACCGCCGTCGTTATACTGCCGCGCCACCAAATGCCCAATCCCCTCCACCAGAAGGAGGGGAGCGGGGGAACCGCAGGGAACGGAGGCATTTCGTTCCCGGGGGCGAATCGGAGATACGAGTCCGTAGCGCCGCTCTTTCGGCGCGAGCCCGCCAGCTAACCCCGTCGGCCCCAGAAAGAGTGCGAACCGCGTTTCCTGAAACCCGTTTCAGCCACGCCGCCTACACGCGGGTCGGACTGCTGGCCGCGATCGGGGCCCTCGCCATCGCCTCCCTCGGCACCGCCGTCGCCTCCGCCCAGACGGGCGGATCCACGGCGCCGGGCAGCACCGGCACGACGACCCCAACCACGACGACGTCGTCCTACACACACGTCTTCCCGATCCCGCCCTCGATCAGCCACTCCTACGGGGACGGCTTCGGCGCCTCGCGCGGGAAGCGCGGCCACCAGGGCGTGGACATCTTCGCCCGCTGCGGCTCGATGCTGATCGGCGTCACCAACACCAGGGTGGTGAGGACCGGCTTCCAGAGGGCGGCCGGCCACTACTTGATCCTGCGCAGCAAGGCGCTCAGGCAGGACTACGTCTACTACCACCTGGCCTATCGGTCGCCTCTCAGGAAGGGCACCATCGTGGCGCCGGGCCAGTTCGTCGGCGCGGTCGGGGACAGCGGCAACGCGCGCGGCTGCCACCTGCACTTCGAGCTCTGGCAGGGCAAGTGGTATCGCGGCGGCAAGGCGGTCGACCCGCTGTCGACGCTGCAGCTCTGGGACTCCTACTCCTAGGACGCACTCTCAGCCCGTGAGGGGCGGCTTGGCGGTCTCGGCGCGGGGGTGCGCGCAACCGGCTAAGCTAAACCAAGTGGTTAACCTTGACGACCTGCCGGCCGTGCTCCCCGCGGTGATCCTCAACCTCAAGAGCTTCGGCGCCGCCGTGCTGGTGGTGGTCGCCTTGCTGGTCGCCGTCACCCTCCTCTACCGGCACCCCTCCCGGCGCTGCCACCAGTGCGGCCAACGCGTCCGCCTCGACCAGCGGGTCTGCCGCCACTGCGGCTACGACTTCGAGCCGGTCAGGACCAGCCGCTAGCTACTCCCACTCGATCGTCCCCGGCGGCTTCGATGTGAGGTCGAGGGTGACCCGGTTGACGCCGTGGACCTCGTTGATGATCCGGCCCGAGACCCGCTCCAGCAGGTCGTACGGAAGCCGCGCCCAGTCGGCGGTCATCGCGTCGTCGGAGGTGACCGCGCGGATCACGATCGGATAGGCGTAGGAGCGCTCGTCACCCTGGACGCCGACCGAGCGAACCACCGGAAGCACGCAGAAGGACTGCCAGAGCTGGCGGTAGAGGCCGGCGGCGCGGATCCCCTCCTGGAGGATCGCGTCCGCCTCGCGTAGGATCTCGAGCCGCTCGCGGGTGGCGTCGCCGCCCACCACGCGGATCGCGAGACCGGGGCCCGGGAAGGGCTGGCGCCAGACGAAGCGCTCGGGCAGCCCCAGCTCCGCCGCGACCGCGCGCACCTCGTCCTTGAACAGCATCCGCAGCGGCTCCACCAGCTCCATCTCCATCTCCTCCGGAAGGCCGCCCACGTTGTGGTGCGACTTGATCGTCGCCGCGGCCCGCCTGTCGCCGCCCGACTCGATCACGTCCGAGTAGAGCGTCCCCTGGACCAGGAAGCGGGCGTCATCGATCTTGGCGGCCTCCTCCTCGAAGACCCGGATGAACTCCTCGCCGATGATCTTCCGCTTCGTCTCGGGGTCCTCGACGCCGGCGAGCCGCTCCAGGAAGCGCTCGGACGCGTCGACGTGGATCAGCGGCACCCCGAGCCGGTCGCGGAAGGCCTCCACCACCTGCTCGGCCTCGTCCTTCCGCAGCAGGCCGTGGTCGACGAAGACGCAGGTGAGCCGCTCGCCGATCGCGCGATGGACCAGCAGCGCCGCGGTCGCCGAGTCGACGCCGCCGGAGAGCCCGCAGATCGCCCGCGCGTCGCCGACCTGGGCGCGAACCGCCTCGACCTGCTCGGCGACCACCGAGGCGGGCGACCAGCTCTCGCGACAGCCGGCGACCTCGCGCAGGAAGCGGGTCAGGATCTGGGTCCCGTAGGGCGTGTGGACGACCTCGGGGTGGAACTGGATCCCGTAGAGGCCGCGCGAGGGATCCTCGAAGGCGGCGACCGGCGACTCGGGGCTGGAGGCGAGCGCCGAGAAGCCCGGAGGCGGCTCGAACACGGTGTCGCGATGGCTCATCCAGCACTGCTGCTCGGCGGGAAGCCCCTCGAGCAGCCTCCCCCCGCCGTCGCGCAGGGTGAGGCTCGTCCGCCCGAACTCGCCGGCGGGCGCCTGCTCGACGCGGCCGCCGAGCTCGTGGATCATCAGCTGCATGCCGTAGCAGATGCCCAGCACCGGGATCCCGAGCTCGAGCAGCTCCTTGCGCAGGGCCGGCGCGCCCTCCGAGTAGACCGAGGCAGGCCCGCCGGAGAGCACCAGGGCGCGGGGGCGGCGCTCCCTGATCCGCTCCAACGGGGTGTCGTGCGGGAGCAGCTCGCTGAACACCCCGCACTCGCGGATCCGGCGGGCGATCAGCTGCGAGTACTGGCCCCCGAAGTCAAGGACGAGAACCTCCTCGGATGCCGTGCCCGCGGGTCCTGTCGCCGCATCGGACGCAGCCGCAAGGGCGGCAGCGTCAGACTGCGGCGCCACCCGCGGATCAGCGTCCGAGGTGCTCCGCTCAGGCACATGAGGCCGTTCGACCAGCTTGTCGGTCGCGGCCTTCGTGCCCCTAGTCATCCGAGACGGCGACTCCAGTGTTGACCGCCGCGCGGCCGTTCGATCCCATCCCGACCGACTGCTCGCGCTGCAGCTGCTTGCCCTCGGACTGGAGGGCGGGAGCCACCATCACCTCGGCGCGGTGGAACTCGGCGATGTCGGCGTAGCCGGTGGTGGCCATCGAGGTCCGGAGCGCTCCGATCAGGTTGAAGGTGCCGTCGTTCTCCTGGGCCGGGCCGAGCAGGATCTCCTCGATCGTCCCGTCCTGGAGGGTCGCGACGCGGGCGCCGCGCGGCAGGGAGGGATGGAAGGTCGCCATCCCCCAGTGATAGCCGCGGCCGGGCGCCTCCTTGGCGCGCGCCAGAGGCGAGCCGATCATCACCGCGTCGGCCCCGACGGCGATCGCCTTGGAAACGTCGCCGCCGGTGCGCATGCCGCCGTCGGCGATCACGTTGCAGTACTGGCCGGTCTCCATCATGTGCTGGCCACGCGCGGCCGCGACGTCGGCGATCGCGGTGGCCTGGGGGACGCCGATGCCGAGCACGCCGCGGGTCGTGCAGGCGGCGCCGGGACCGACGCCGACCAGGACGCCGACCGCGCCGGTCCGCATCAGGTGCAGGCCCGTGTTGTAGGAGGCGCAACCGCCGACCACGCAGGGGACCGGGAGCTCGGCGATGAACTCCTTCAGGTTGAGCGGCTCGGTCTGGGTGGAGACATGCTCCGCGGAGATCACGGTCCCCTGGATCACGAGGATGTCGAGCCCGGCCTCGAGCGCCGCCTCGTGGAACTGGGGGACGCGCTGGGGTGTCAGCGAGCCGGCGGACGGGACGCCCATCTCCTTGATCTGCTCGATCCGCCGTGCGATCAGCTCCGGCTTGACCGGCTCGGAGTAGATCTCCTGCATCAGCCGGGTCGCGACCGCCTTCGGCGCCGCGGCGATCTCGTCGAGCTTCGCGTCGGCGTCCTCGTAGCGCGACCAGATCCCCTCGAGGTTGAGCACCGCGAGGCCGCCGAGCTTGCCGATGATCCCGGCGGTCTCGGGGCTGACCACCCCGTCCATCGCCGAGGCGACCAGGGGCAGCTCGAAGCGGTAGGGGCCGAGCGTCCAGGTGACGTCGATGTCGTCGGGATCGCGGGTCCGCCGTGAGGGCACGATCGCGATGTCGTCGAACCCGTAGGCGCGGCGGCCCTTCTTGCCCCGTCCGATCTCTACTTCCATTGCCGCAGCCTACGTTCGTTCGCGGACGAAAAAGCCCCGGCGGGCCGGGGCGCAAACCGCGAGATCACGCTGTTTCCGGCGTTGTTCATCACTCGATTCAACGCCCTCCCGAGGATAACAGCGCGACTTCTCAGCGAACCGCGGCCGGCGCGTCGAGCTGGTTCACCTCGACGCGCGAGCTGAGGCGCTCGACCTCGTCGGGGTCGATCGTGCCCGCCCCGAAGTGCTGGGTGGACTCGGCGCCGCAGGCGACCGCGAAGCGCAGGCACTCCTCGGGCGGGCGCCCGTCGAAGCGGCAGGCGACCAAGCCGGCCAAGAACGCGTCGCCGGAGCCGACCGACGCGACCGGCTCGAGGGCCGGGGCGGTGACCTCGTAGGTGCGCCGCTCCTCCCCTTCGAGCAGCGAGGCGGCGCAGCCCTCCGCTCGGGTGATCATCGCCTCAGCCGCGCCCAGCTCGATCAGGCTGTGGAGACCCGAGAGCAGGTCCTCGCGGTCGTTGAACTCATGCCCGACCGCTCCCTCGGCCTCCCTCGCGTTCGGGGTCACCGCGGCCGGCGCGGCCCGCAGCCCGGCGATCAGCGGCTCCCCCTCGCTGTCGAGGATCGTCTCGACCCCGATCTCCTTCAGCTCGCTCACCACCCTGGCCGCGAACGCCGCGGGCACCGACGGCGGGAGGCTGCCCGCGATCACGCAGATCCGCGCGCCGCGGGCTAGGTAGAGCAGCTTCTCGAGGAAGCGCTCGAGCTCCTCGGCGCTGACCTCCGGCCCGCGCTCGTTGATCTCCGTCTGCTCGCCCGAGGTCGGGTCGATGACCGCCAGGTTCGTCCGGGACTCGCCGGCGATCCAGGTGAAGTCCGTCAGGATCGACTCCTCCGCGAGCCGCTCCATCAGCCGGGCGCCGGTCGGGCCGCCCGCCAGGCCGGTGGCGATCACCGGCCGGCCAAGGAGCTTCAGGGCGCGTGCGACGTTGACGCCCTTGCCGCCCGCCACCGTGCTGGTCTCGACCGCGCGGTGGCGGTGGCCCTGGCGGAAGCTCGGGACCGCGACCGTGCGGTCGATCGCGGCGTTGAGGGTGACCGTGAGGATCATCGACCCTCGCCCCGCTTCATCCTCTCCCGGCGCCTCCGCATCCTCTCCTCATGCATCCTGCGTCTCTCCTCGGGAGTCCTTTGCCTGGGCTCTTGCCGCTCCCGGCGGCGATTCGGTACCGGGGGCGTCTCCTGCTCTGGACGGCGTCCCCGGGCTGCGAGCAGCAGCCCTACAACTATCACGATCATGCCAGCCGGGAGCAGGATCACCGGATTCTGGGCGGTCGCGACCGTCCTGTCCACGACTGAGGCGGCCTCGGCCGAGCGGGCGGCGACCAGCGCCGTCCTGGCGGCGGGCGCCCCGTCGACGGTGACGATCGCCTCGCCCAGCCTCTCCCCCTCCTCGACGGCGCCGCTCACCTCGTCGGGCGCATCCACCGCGACCTCGACCGCCTGTCCCCGCCGCGCGGAGACCTGGAGGCCGTCCCTGGCGAGCAGGGGGAGGCGCTCGCCGCGGTAGTCGAGCTCGGGATCCGCCAGCTCCTCGCCCTCGCTCACGGGCTGGGTGGTGCGGTACCGGGAGAAGCCGTACTCGAGCAGCTCGAGCGTCTCCGCGTCCCGCGCCGCCTCGCTCGGCGCGCCGAGCACCGCCGCGATCAGGGTCGTCGAGTCCCGCGTGCCCGAGCTGACCAGCACGTAGCCGGCGCCCAGGGTGTGGCCGGTCTTGACGCCGTTGATGAAGGGGTGCTCGAGCAGCAGGTTGTTTCGGGTCGTCACCCGCCGCGGGCGGCTCCCGCTGCGCAGGGTCGCGGCGGGGGTATCGGCGATCCGGGCGATCAGGGGGTCGGCAAGCAGCTCATCGGCCAGGGTGACCAGGTCGCGAGCGGTCGAGTAGTTGGCGGGATCGTCAAGCCCGATCGGGTTGGCGAAGCTCGTGTTGGTCAGCCCGAGCGCCTGCGCCGCCTGGTTCATCTCGGCGACGAACGCCGGCTCCGAGCCGGCCACTCCGACGGCGAGCGTGTGGGCCGCGTCGTTTGCGCTGGGCAGCAGCAGGCCGTAGAGCAGGTCGCGCACCCGCACCCGCTCCCCGGCGCGCAGCCCGAGCAGGATCTCCGCCGAGGCGATCGGCCTGTACGGCACGGCGGTCACCGACTTGCTCGGCTTCAGCTTCTCCAGAGCCACGTAGGCGGTCATCAGCTTGGTGGCGCTGGCGATCGGCAGCTCGCGGTTGGCGGCCTTGCCGGCGAGCACGGTCCCGTCCCGGGCGTCGATCAGCGCCCAGGCCTTGGCGGCGAGCCTCGGCTCCCGACCCGCGTCGGTCGCCGGCGCCTGCTTCGAGGGCGCCTGCTCGGCGGGAGGCGGCTGGGCCGCGGCCGCGCCGCTTCCCAGGGCGGCCAGGAGGGCGAGCGCCAGGCAGGCGCCCGCGCGCACGCGCGCACCGCCCCCGCGAAGCTGGCCCACCCACCTCATCGCTATCTCAACGCCACCCGCTGGCCCTGCAGCAGCGCCTGGGGGTCGATGTCCGGGTTCAGCTGGATCAGCTCGTCCGTGTCCATCCCGGTCTCCTCCGAGATCTGCGCCAGGGTGTCGCCCTCCTTGACGATCCAGACCCCCGCCTCGACCGCCCGTTGCCCCTTCGGGGTCGGCCCGGTCGCCTCGACCTGATCGGCGCTGTCGCCGTTCCCGCCGTCAGACTCGCCGCCCGAGCTGGCGATCACGATGATCACCAGCAGGAAGGCCACGATCAGGGCGACGACGGCGACGACTCGCGCGACTGGATTCGGGTGATAGTCCGGCATCCGGCGGCCGCGATAGTACCCACGCGGGCGCCGCGGTCCGCCGCTAGCCGGACAGGCTCCAGATACTCGCGCGAAGCCGCTCGGCGGCTTCCCCCGGATCGTCGGCCCCGGCGATGCTGCGCGCCGCCGCCACCAGCAGGGACGCGGGCCGGCCCGGCGCGAGCGCTGGGCCGAGCTCCTCCGGCCGTCCGCCCTGGGCGCCCACGCCGGGCACGAGGAAGATCGAGTCGGGCATCAACTCCCGCAGCCGCCCGAGGTGCTGCGGGGCGGTGGCGCCGACCACGGCACCCATGCCGCTCAGCCCGCCCTCGCCGCCGAGCTGCGGGGCCCGCTCCGCCACCAGCTCCGCCAGCCGCTCATGGAGCGGGCGCCCCTCGAGCGCGGCGTCCTGGAGGGCGGCGGCGCCGGGATTCGAGGTCCGCACCAGCAGGAAGACGCCGGCGCGAGCGTCCCTCGCCGCCTCGACCAGGACGTCGACCGCGTCCTCGCCGAGCAGGGGGTTGGCGGTGAAGGCGTCGGCGCCGAGCCCCCGCACGGAGCCCCACGGCGTCGGCGTCTCGCCGACCAGGGCCTGTCCGTACGCCCTCGCCGTCACCGGCACGTCGCCGCGCTTGCCGTCGGCCACCACCAGCAGTCCCGCCCCGCGGGCGCCCGCGCAGACCTCCTCGAGGGCGCGCCAGCCGGGCGCCCCGAGGCGCTCGAAGCAGGCGAGCTGCGGCTTCACCGCGACGCAGGCGTGGCCGGCGAGCTCGATCAGCCGCCGGCACTCCTGGACCACCGCGGTGGCCGCGCGCTCCGCCGTCTCGAGGCCGGAGGCGTCGGGTGCCGTGGCCGCGGGCAGCTCGGCCGGGTCGGGGTCTAGCCCGAGGCAAAGCTGGCTCCGGCGCTCCTCCGTGAGCGCCGCCAGCCTGTCGGCGAATGGAGCGCTCAGCCCGTCGGCCTCAGACGCCGGACCCGCCGCTCTCGCCGCCGCCCGCTTGCGCGGCAGGAGCCTCACCGCCTCCGCCCTTCACCTTCTTCTTCAGGCCGGAGCCGGCCGAGAACCGCGGCACCTTGCCGCCGGGGATGAAGATCCGCTCGCCGGTGCGCGGGTTCACCCCCTGTCGCGGGCCGCGCTCGGCGACGGCGAACTTGCCGAAGCCGGTGAAGTTGACCTCGCCCCCGTCCTGGAGGACCTTTGTGATGGCGTCGAGTACGGCGTCCAGGGCCTGACCAGCCTCCTTCTTGTTGCCGATCCTGCTGTCGCCCGCCAGTACGTCGAGGAACTCAGCCTTCGTCACGTCATCCTCCTCGGGTTGGAGTCGCGCCAGCCTAACAGCGGTCGGCGACGCTCTATCCCTCAGCTCCTGACGCCTGGCCCCCGCCTATCGCAAGCTCGGCGACGAGCAGCGGGCTGCTCCGCACCGACCCCCCGAACGGGACCCAGCGCGAGTCAGAACCCACGGCTCGAACGTCCGCCAGGGTCTCGAGCAGCTCGCCGGCCACGGTGAACTCCCGTAGCGGCTCTGCCAGCTCCCCGGCGCGAATCGAGCGCCCGGTCGCCCCGACCGAGAAGCGGCCGGTGACCGGGTTGACGCCCGAGTGGAGCCCGGCGACCTCGGTGACATAGACCCCCTCCCCCGCCTCCCGCAGGATCTCCTCGAACGACAGCGCTCCCGGCTCGATCAACAGGTTGGAGGGCGCGACCGACGGCGGCGTGCGGTAGCTGCCGCGGGCGGCGTTCCCGGTCGAGCGGGCCTCGCCGCGGCGCGCCGTGTAGCTGTCGTGGAGGTAGGAGAGCAGCCGCCGGTCCCCGATCAGCGGGGTCCGCCCGCGCGGTATCCCCTCGCCGTCGAACGGGGCGCTGGCCGGGCCCTCGGGGTCGATCCCGTCGTCCGCCAGCGACAGCGCCTCCGAGGCGATCGCCTCCCCGAGCCGCTCGGCGAACGGGGAGCGGCCCCGCTGCACCTCGTCCGCGCACAGCGAGCTCCCGATCAGACCCGCGAAGCTGGCGGCGACACGGTCCGAGAGCACGACCGGGCAGCTCCGCGAGTCGGGCTTGCCGGCCCCGAGCATGGCGAGGGCCTCCTCGGCCGCTTCGGCGCCGATCGCCTCCGGGTCGAGCCCCCGGGCGGAGCGGCCGACCCCGAAGCCGAGCCCGGTCTGCACCTCGGAGTCCTCGGCGGCCATCGCCTGCAGGTACGCGTAGCACTGCGAGGCCGCGAAGCCGCCGCCCGGCCCTCGCGAGGAGGCGAGCGCCGCCTCGCCGTCCTCGTCGACGTAGACGACCTCCTCCACCCCGCTGATCCGCTTGTCGCGCTCCAACGCCGTCCTCTCGATCAGCTTCGCCAGCCCGATCGCCTCCGCGGTCTCCAGCTCGGCGATCGCCGGGTCCCGCAGCCCCTCGATCGCCGCGGGCTCGCCCGCCTCGTCCGGCGGGCCGGCGTGCTGGTCGGGATCCGCGGCCCGGGCGGCCTCGGCGGCGGCGCGTCCGAGCTCGCGCAACCCCTCCGGGCCGAGGTCGGTGCCGTAGGCGTAGCCCGCGCGGTTGCCGAGCCAGGCACGGAGCCCGGCCCCGCGCCCGCTCGCCTCGGTGAGGCTCTCGACCTCGCCGCCGTGGACCCGCACCTCGCGTCCGCGCGAGCCCTCGACCCAGGCCTCGGCGTCATCGGCGCCGGCGGCGATCGCCGCCTCGACGGCGGCGCCGGCGGCCCGCTCCAGCTCCTCGCTCGGGACGGACATCAGACCGCTGTCCCGCCGACGGTGATCCCGCGGATCCTGACGTGCCCCTGCCCGGTCCCGACCGGGGCCCGCTGCCCGGCCTTGCCGCAGAAGCCGGTCTTCATCTCGAAGTCCGATCCGATCGCGTCGATCCGGCTCAACGCCTGCAGGCAGTTGCCGATCAGGGTGGCGCCGCGGCACGGCCGGGTCACCCGGCCGCCCTCGATCAGGTAGCCCTCCGAGACGCCGAAGACGAAGTCGCCCGTCGCCGGCTCGACCTGGCCTCCCCCGAACGAGACGGCGTAGAAGCCGCGCTCCACCTCGGCGATGATCTCCTCCGGCTCCGCCTCGCCGGGGGCGATGTAGGTGTTGGTCATCCGCGGGATCGGCAGGTGGCGGAAGCTCTCGCGGCGCCCGTTCCCGGTCGACTCGGTCCCGTCACGGCGGGCGCGCAGGCGATCGTAGAGAAGAGAGCTGAGCCGCCCCTCCTCGATCACCGCGGTGCGCCGGCACGGCGTGCCCTCGTCGTCGATCGCCCCCGTCCCCCACTCGCCGGGCATCTTGCCGTCGTCGTAGGCGGTGAGCAGCGGTTCGGCCACCTTCTCGCCGAGCTTCCCCGCGTAGACGCTCGCCCCCTTCTGGACCGCGTCGGCCTCGAGGCCGTGGCCGGTCATCTCGTGGAAGAGGACGCCGCCGAACCCGCCGCCCACGACCACGGTCATCTCCCCGGCGGGAGCCGGGTCCGCGTCCAGCAGGGTGAGCGCCTGGTCCGCGGCCTGCTCGGCGATCCGGGCCGGGTCCCCGTCGAGCAGCTCGAATCCCCGCAGCGCCCCGAGGGTCTCGAACCCGGTTTCGACCGCGCCGTTGCTCCGCGCCACCACCTGGGCGCCGAGCCGCACCCGGGTGCGGTCGTCGGCCGCGTGAAGCCCCTCGGAGTTCGCCACCGCGACCCGCCGGCGGCCCTCGGCGTAGGCGGCCGAGACCTGGCTGATCTCGTCCCCGGCCGCCCGCGCGCGGTCGTCCAGCTCGCGCAGCAGCTCCGCCTTGCGCTCGGCGGGCACCGAAGCCGGGTCAACCTCCACCTCCCCTCCGCGGGGCGGCTCCGCCGCCGAAACCGCCCGCGGCGCCGCCGGGCTCTCGTCCAGCGCCGAGCTGAGGTCCGCGGCCGCGGCGAGCAGGTCCTCCTCGGCGGCGAAGATGTCG
>JBOGZI010000187.1:0-11008 GCA_050697275.1 Solirubrobacterales bacterium
GACAGGACCCGCGCGCCGAGCCGCTCATCAGCCGACCCTAGAATCAGCGTCATGCTTACGGATCGGCAGCGGGCCGTGCTGCAGATGGTGATCGAGGGGTACGTCGCCGAGGGGCGGCCGGTCGGCTCGCGCGCGATCGCGGCCCTAGATGAGGTCGAGTGGAGTCCCTCCACGGTGCGGGCGGAGCTCGCCAGCCTCGAGGAGCACGGCTATCTGACCCATCCGCACACCTCGGCCGGCCGGGTGCCGACCGACAGCGGCTATCGCCTCTACGTCGAGGAGTTGCTCGCCTCCGAGGAGCGCCTGCCCGAGCTGCCCGCCGGGCAGCTCGGAGTCTCGCGGATGCGCCGCGAGGTCGACGACGCGATCCGGGAGACGACCGCGACGCTTTCGCGGATCACGGACCTGGTGGCGCTGGTGACCGCCCCACCGCTGCACACCGCGACCATCCACCGGGTCGAGGTGCTGCGGCTGCAGCCGCGGGTGGTGATGGTGGTCGTGATCGCCTCAAACGGCGGGGTGACCAAGCGGGTCTTCACCTTCGAGCGCGAGGTGGACCCGGGGGTGGTCGAGTGGGCCGGGAGCTACCTCAACGAGAGGCTCTCCGGGCTCGCCCTCGGGGCCCGGATGGCAGTCAACCGGATCGCTGACGAGGATCTCGGCCCGAAGGAGCGGAGCTTCCTCGGCGAGGTGGCGAGCGCCTTCACCGAGCTCGAGGAGTCGGCGGACGAGACCCTCTACGTTGACGGCACGGCGCGGCTGCTCTCGGAGGAGCACTCCGAGGACCTGCCCCACGCCGACCGGCTGATGCGGGCGCTGGAGCGGCGGGTCAACGTTCTGCGCACCCTGCGCTCGGCGCTCGAGCTCCGCTCGGTCTTCGTCTGGATCGGCGACGAGAACCCCCAGCCGGAGCTGCGGGAGGTGAGCGTGGTCGGCGCCAACTATGGCCTCGGCTACCGCAACCTCGGCGCCGTCGGGATCATCGGCCCGGTCCGGATGGACTACGCGACCGCGATCGCCTCGGTGCGCGGCGCGGCGGGCGAGCTCTCGCGCTTCTTCGAGACCGTCTACGACGAGTAGACGGGAGGTCAGGAGATGGCGAAGCGCGACTACTACGAGGTGCTCGGCGTGGAGCGAGGCGCCTCCGACGCCGAGCTGAAGAAGGCCTTTCGCGGCCTCGCCCGGGAGCTGCATCCTGACGTCAACGACCACGACCCCGCCGCGGAGGAGAAGTTCAAGGAGGCCGCCGAGGCTTACGAGGTCCTCTCCGATCCCGAGCGGCGCCGCACCTACGACGCCTTCGGGCACGAGGGGCTGCTCCGCTCGGGCGGCTGGACGCCGGGCGAGACCTTCAGCAGCTTCCAGGACATCTTCGAGGCGCTCTTCGGCGGCGACCCGTTCGGCGGTGGGTTCGGGTTCGGCCGTGGCGGACCGGCCGCGGGCGGCGACGTCGCCGCCACGTTGGAGATCGAGCTCACCGACGTGCTCGAGGGCACCAAGCGCGAGGTCTCGTTCGAGGCAGTCGGCCTCTGCGAGCACTGCCACGGCAACGGGGCGGAGCCCGGCACGCCGATCCGGACGTGCGATCGCTGCGAGGGCACCGGACAGCTTCGCCAGGTCTCGCGCTCGGTCTTCGGCCAGGTCGTCAGGACCATGCCCTGCGACCGCTGCGGCGGGGACGGGCGGATCGCGGAGACCCCGTGCGAGCACTGCGCCGGGCGGGGCCGGACCGCCGAGGCGCGGACCTGGGAGGTGGACATCCCGCCGGGGATCGAGGACGGACAGCGGGTGAGGATCACCGGGGCCGGACACGCCGGCGAGGCCGGCGCCCGGCAGGGCGACCTCTACGTCGAGGTCAGGGTGGCGCCGGACGAGCGCTTCGCCCGCCAGGGGACCGAGCTGGTCAGTCGCGTCCAGATGCCGGTCACGACTGCGATGCTGGGCGGCGAGGTGGCGGTCCCGACCCTGGAGGGGGAGGAGCGGGTCGAGGTGCCGGTAGGGGCCCAGCACGGCGACGTCACCGTGCTCAACGGCAACGGGCTCCCGCCGCTGCAGGGCGGCCCGCGGGGTGACCAGCACGTCGTCTTCGAGCTGGTGGTGCCCGAGCGGCTCACCGGTGCCCAGCGCGAGGCGGCCGAGCGGCTCGCCGAGAGCTTCGAGAAGCAGACGTCCCGGTGATCCGGCTCGCCGTCCGCTGCGCCCCCGAGTACGCGGAGCCGGTGCTCGCCAACCTTCTGGAGCTCGCCCCGAACGGGGTCGAGGAGGAGCGGGGGCCCGACTGGGTGGAGTTCGCGATCTACGGCCCACCGGGCGAGATCCCGGCGATGGGCGAGCTTCGGGCGGCGGCCGGCGACGGGCTGGTCGACGTGACCAGCGCCGAGGTTCCCGACGACTGGGCCGATCGCTGGGTCGACTTCCACCGCCCGATCGAGGTTGGCGGGCGCATTGCCGTACGGCCGTCCTGGTGGGAGCCGACCGAGGGATTGATCGACATCCTGGTGGATCCGGGCCGCGCCTTCGGGACGGGCGGTCATCCCACCACTCGGCTCTCCCTCGCCCTGCTGCTGGTGCTCGAGGAGGCCGGCGAGGCCTCGGGCCCGCTCGCCGACTGGGGGACCGGCTCCGGCGTCCTCGCGATCGCTGCGGGCAAGCTCGGCTGGGGACCGATCACCGCCTGCGATCGCGAGCCCGCCGCGCTCGAAGCGGCGGCCGCCAACGCCGAGACCAACGGGGTGGAGCTGGCGCTCGAGCGGGTCGACGTCCGCGAGGCCCTGCCGCCGGTGGCGCCCACGGTGGCCGCCAACCTGACGGCCCAGCTGCTGGTCGAGTGCGCCGGCCGCCTCGGCGGCAAGGGGAAGCTGCCGCACAGCCTTGTCTGTTCGGGACTGCTCGAAGAGCAGATCGACGAGGTGACCGAGGCCTTCGCGGCCTGCGGTCTCTCGTTGTCCGAGCAGCGCACCGAGGGCGACTGGGCGGCGCTGCTGCTGCGCCGCGGCTGACCCCGCCGGCGCCCGCGGCAGGCGATATGTTCCCGCCGTGCTCGCGGAGGTCACCGCCTACAACGTCGGGCTCTTCGTCCACGTCCTCGCCGTGGTGATCGCCATCGGGGCCACCTACGCCTACCCGGTGGTGCTCGCCTGGGTCGAGCGGTTCAGCCCGCAGGCCGTCCCGGGCGTCTACGCGGGCCTGCGGCGCGTCGACCGGATCATCGTCACCCCGGGGCTGGTCGTCGTCCTGCTGGCCGGCTTCTACCTGCTCTCCGAGGGTGAGATCCGGGTAGCGGAATCCTGGGTCAGCCTCGGCATCGCCACGGTGATCATCCTGCTCGGGATGACCCACGCCTACTTCAAGCCGCGCTGGGACCGGGGGATCGAGCTCGCCGAGCGCGACCTGCAGGCGGGCGGCGAGCTGAGCGAGGAGTTCCGCGCCAACTCGCGCCAGATGGCGATCGCCGGCATGCTGATGTCGCTGCTGGTGGTGGTGACGATCTTCTTCATGATCGTCAAGCCGTAGCTCGGCGACCAGCTCAGGCGGGGGTCGGGGGCGGGGCGACGGCCGGGGGGTCGGCGACGGGCTCCGACGGCGCTGAGCCGGACCGCCGCAGCTCCTCCTCGCCGCTGATCATGATTCGGATCGTGATCAGCAGCAGCAGGTTGAACAGCAGGCCGGTGACGGCGGAGAACTGAATCTCGACGAAGGAGAAGAACCCGCCGATCAGGATCGCCACCATCAGCGCCCGGTCGAACTGTATGTAGGCGGCGAGCCTGTCCCCACTGCGCAGCCGCAGCACGCCGGAGATCACGAGGACCCCGCTGACCATGGCCGAGGCCATCGCCGCGAGGTCGATGAACGACAGGTCCTCGTCCCCGCCGGGTCCCGTGATCTCGATGCCACTGACGCCTGCGAGGCTCAGTGCCTCGGCGAGACCGAGCATCACGATCGCGACGAACGCCACGAAGGCCCACCATCCGAAGATCGCGGTCAAGACCAGGTTGAAGGAGCGGGTCTCGACCAGCCGCGCGTAGCGCTCGTGGATGCCCGCCGCCAGTCGCTCGAGCGCTCCCACTTCGCGCGGCGCCACGGTGGGGAGCTCCCGCACCAGCCCGGTCAGTCGGCCGGTGAGCGGGTCGTCGGGAGGGGCCCGGGAGAGGAGCTCGAGCACGCGCCGCTTCTGCCTCGTGTCGAAGCCGCGCTCCGCCGCGCCGCTGATCATGTCCGCGGCATTGACCAGCGCCTCGCGTCCGCCCAGCTCCCGGTTCCGCTGCATCCAGCGCGTGACCAGGTAGAGCACGACGAAGATCAGATAGATGATCCCCGCGGCTGGCTCGTAGAAGTAGTCGTTGTCCTCGGTGATGAATTTGCCGAGCTCGTCGATGAAGAAGCCGAAGCCGATCCCGCCGACGATCGCCGCTGGCAGCCGAAGCCGGTGTCCGACGAACGAGACCAGCATCAGCAGCGCGATCATCATGAAGAGCCCGCCCCAGAGCAGATGCGCGACGTGCAGCTTGCCGCTGCCGAGCTGCGGGTAGTTCGTCGCCCAGAGCTGGAAGCGGATGACGATGATCATCGTCACCGCCGAGACCAGGAAGGCGTCCTGCAGGTAGCCGATATCGGCGCTGCGGATCAGCCACCATCGTCGTCCGCGTCCCGCGGGGCTGCTGCTCATCTACCTCTCCTCCAACCCCTTGCTCGCGGGCCGACCCTAGCATCCCGATAATGGCCGCTGATCCGCCCAGGGCGGAGCTGCCGATCGCCGTCTTCGACTCGGGCGTCGGCGGGCTCACCGTCCTCCACGAGCTCCTGGTCTCTCTGCCCGAGGAGGACTTCGTCTACCTCGGCGACGACGCGCGCTTCCCCTATGGGGCCCGCAAGGACGAGGAGCTGCGCGGGCACGTCGAGCAGATCACCCGCTTCCTCCTGGACCGGGGCGCGAAGCTGCTGGTGATCGCCTGCAACTCGGCCGCCTCGGCGGGTTCCGAGGCGGCGCGCGAGGCCGCGGCGGAGAGCGGGGTGGAGGTGGTCGGGGTGATCGAGCCGGAGGCGGAGATCGCCGCCGCCGTCACCGGAAGCGGCCGAGTGGGCGTGCTCGCCACCCCGGCCACCGTGAACAGCGGCTCCTACCTACGGGCGCTCGCCGGCCAGCACCGCAAGCTGACCGTCACCGAGGTCGCGGCGCCGGACCTGGCGGCGGTGATCCAGCGGGGCTATCCGTTTCACGACGGGGTGATGGAGATGGTGCGCTCCTACTGCGCTCCCCTGTCGCGGGCACAGGTGGACACCGTGATCCTCGGCTGCACCCACTACCCGCTGGTGGCGCCGATGCTGCAGCGAATGCTCGGCCGCGACGTCCGCCTGGTCACCGCGGGCCACGCGATCGCCGCGACCGTGCAGCGGGTGCTGGAAGGGTCCGGGCTGGCCACACAGCGCACCGGGGAGGGTGACTACAGCTTCCTCTGCACGGGCGACCCGCGGGCCTTCCGCGAGCTCGGCTCCCGCTTCCTGCAGATGCCCCTCGGCGAGGTCGAGCTGGTCAGCCTGCCGTGATTCTCGTCATCGCGGTCACCACCGACGAGATTCAGATCCCCCTCTGGCCCTGGGGCCTGCTGCTGAGCGCCTTCGCCCTCTACCTGGTCGGGATCGCAGCGCTGATCGCAGCCGGCCGCCGCGAGGATGCCCGCGCCCTGGCGGGCTTCATCCCCGACTGCGCCGTGATGATCGGCCGGCTGGCGCGCGAGCCGCGAGTCCCGCGCTGGCGCCGCGCGGTGCTGTTCGGCGTGCTCGCCTACCTCGCCTTCCCCTTCGATCTCGTCCCCGACTTCCTGCCGGTCGCGGGCCAGCTCGACGACGCGGTGCTGGTCGGCCTCGCACTGCGGCTGCTCGTCGGCGGGGGCGACGAGCCCCTGGTGCGGGAGGCATGGCCGGGGCCGGAGGCCTCGCTCACCCTGGTCCTGCGCGCCGCGGGCTTGCATCGGAACGGCGGCGGCCCGCCCGAGAAGCCGTCTACGCTTTGACCCGATGAGCATCCTCGAGCAGGTCCAGGACGACGTGAAGACGGCGATGAAGGCCGGCGAGAAGGGCAAGGTCGGCCAGCTGCGCATGATCGTCAACGCCCTCCAGGCCGAGGAGAAGGAGGGCAAGAGCGACGAGGTCGCCGCGCTCCAGCGCGAGCGCAAGCGGCGCCTGGACGCGGCCGAGGAGCTGCGCAAGGGCGATCGCACCGATCAGGCGGCCGTCGAGGAGGCCGAGGCGAAGCTGATCGAGGGCTATCTCCCCGAGCAGCTCTCCGACGACGAGCTCTCCGAGCTGGTCGCCTCCGCGGTCGAGGAGGCCGACGCGAGCGAGCCCAAGGACATGGGCGGTGTGATGAAGGTGCTGATGCCCAAGGTTGGCGGCCGCGCCGACGGCAAGCGGGTCAGCCAGGCGGTGCGCGAGAAGCTTGGCTCGTAGGCAGCTGACGATCGACAACACGGTGGCCGCCGAGCTGGCCGGCTCCGAGGACGCCGTTCTGCGCGCCCTCGAGGGCCACCTTGGCTGCGACCTTTACCTGCGCGGCAACGTGCTCACCCTGGACGGGGATGCCGGCGACGTCCGCACCGCAGAGACGGTGGTCGGCGAGCTGGTCGACCTGATCGAGCAGGGCCATGAGATCGCCCCCGGCACGATCGAGGCGGTGACCGGCGCGCTCGACCAGCAAGAGAGCCCCGCCGAGATCCTCGAGGACGTGGTCTGGAGCCACCGCAACACGAGGGTGGCCCCCAAGACCGTGAACCAGAAGCGCTACGTCGACTCGATCCGCGAGCACACCATCACCTTCGCGATCGGGCCCGCCGGCACCGGCAAGACCTTCCTCGCGGTGGCGATGGCCGCCGCCGCCCTCTCCAAGGGCGACGTCAGCCGGGTGATCCTGACCCGCCCCGCGGTCGAGGCCGGCGAGCGGCTCGGCTTCCTGCCCGGCGACATCCAGGCGAAGGTCGATCCCTACCTGCGCCCGCTCTTCGACGCCCTCTACGACATGCTCGACCCGGAGAAGGTGAACGCCTACTTCGAGCGCGGCACGATCGAGGTGGCGCCGCTCGCCTTCATGCGCGGGCGGGCGCAGCCGGTGTTCAGTTCGGTGCTTACCCCCGACGGCTTTCGTGAAATAGGGGCGCTGAAGGTCGGAGATCTCGTGATCGGATCGAACGGACGCCCGACGCCCGTCCTTGGCGTCTATCCGCAGGGTCGCAAGGAGGTTTTCTGTCTCCGCACGCAAGACGGAGCGTCTACGTTCTGCTGCGCCGAGCACCTCTGGCATGTGTTCACTCCCGAGGATCGCCGCAGAGGCAAGCCCGGGCGCGTTCTGGAAACCCAAGAGATGATCGGCCGACTGCGGAGGGCCCACCAGCATCGCTACGAACTGCCGTTGCTGACGGCTCCCGTTGAGTTCCCCTCGCGCGAGGTGCCGATGGACGCGTACGCCCTCGGCCTCCTCCTGGGAGACGGGTGCCTCACGACGAAAACAACTCCGAGCTTCAGTACGAACGATCCGGAGCTGGCAGATGCGCTGGAGGACGCCCTTGAAGGAGTTGAGCTTCAGAAGGACGGTCGGTTCGATCACGTCCTGAAGAGGGCCGGCGGTGGAGGCCGGGGCGGTGTAATCACTGCCAATCCCGTGACTGCCGTTCTCCGAGAGCTTGAGCTGGCCGGGACGACTTCGAGCACGAAGTTCGTTCCGGACGTCTATCTCTACAACGACGCCGAGACTCGACTCGGAGTCCTGCAAGGTCTCCTCGACAGTGACGGCGGGCCGGTCACCCAGCGAGGGCGGTCATGTCGGATCCAGTACGTCAGCTGTTCCGAGCGTCTTTGCGACGCAGTCATGTTCTTGGTCCGTTCCCTCGGCGGCGTCGCCTATTGGCGCCGACGTCCCGCGACAGGCCGGCCACCGGGGCGAGCACATGGTCGGCCCGTCTATCACCGTTCTGATGCATTCGTCATGGATCTCCGCCTGCCGGATGGAGTCGAGCCTTTCCGTCTGAGGAGAAAGCGCGATATCTACCGGCGCCACGGCGGCGGACGTCCGATGCGCCACATCGATGAGATCAAGTCGGAAGGCGAGGTCGAGACCGTGTGCATCCAGGTCGCGGCCGAGGACTCCCTGTATGTCACCGACGATTTCCTCCTCACCCACAACACGCTCAACGACTCCTTCGTGATCCTCGACGAGGCCCAGAACACCAGCCCCGAGCAGATGAAGATGTTCCTCACCCGCCTCGGCTTCAACTCGAAGATGGTGGTGACCGGCGACATCACCCAGATCGACCTGCCAACCGACAAGCGGTCCGGCCTGATCGTCGTGCGCGAGATCCTCGGCTCGGTCGAGGACGTGACCTTCGTCCACTTCGGCGGCGAGGACGTCGTGCGCCACAAGCTCGTGCAGCGGATCGTCGCCGCCTACGGCGAGCACGCGGAACGCGGGCCGCAGGAAGATTGAGCGTCGACCTCTCCGACGTCCCGGACGAGCTGCGCGAGGCGGTCGTCGCGGCGCTGACGGTCGCCAGGGTGCGGGACGGCCACCTCGCGGTGGAGATCGTCGATCCCGACAGGATCCGTGAGCTCAATCGCGCGCACCGTGGAGTGAACCAGCCGACCGACGTTCTCGCATTCCCCGTCGATGGCAGCGAGCCGGCCCCGGGGCCACGGGAGCTGGGCGACGTGGCTATTTGTCCTGACCACTGCAGCGACGTCCGCGAGGCGGCGGTGCACGGGGTCCTTCATCTCTGCGGCTTCGATCACGAGATCGACGGCGGAGAGATGCTGGCGCTGCAGGCGCAGGCGATGGCTCGGTTGCAGCGATGACACGTTCCGGGTTCGTGGGCCTGGCCGGCCGTCCCAACGTCGGCAAGTCGACGCTGATCAACGCGCTGGTCGGGGCGCGGGTCGCGATCGTCTCCGATCGCCCTCAGACGACCCGCAGGGCGATCCGCGGCATCCTCACCGACGAGGCGGCTGGGTGGCAGATCGTGCTCGTCGACCTGCCAGGCGTCCAGCGCCCCCGTGACGTGCTCACCGAGCGGATGCAGCGCCGCGTCGAGCGCGAGCTGGCGGACTCCGACGTGGCGCTTCTGGTCATCAACGGCGAGCAGGGAGTGGGGCCCGGCGATCGCTTCATCGATCGCGCCCTGCTCGGCGCCGGAGACGAGGTGCCGGTGCTCTGTTTGGTGAACAAGTGCGACCGGCTCAGCAAGCCGCAGACGGTGGAGGCGCTGGCGGCCGCAGGCCGGTTGGGCTCGCCATCGGAGGTCTTCCCGGTCAGCGCCCGGACCGGTGCCGGGCTGGAGGCGCTGCTGGCACGCCTCGCCGAGCTGATGCCGGATGGCCCCTACCTGTACCCGCCGGAGCAGCGCAGCGACCAGCCGAGCACCGTCTTGCTTGCCGAGCTGATCCGGGAGCAGGTGCTGAACCGGACCAGGGACGAGGTCCCGCACTCGGTGGAGGTTGCCGTCTCGGAGGTGGAGCGCCGCGAGGACGGACTGGTGATGGTGCGAGCCGAGGTCTGGGCGGAATCCGATTCGCAGAAGGCGATCCTGATCGGGGAGGGCGCCAGCAAAGTCAAGGACGTGGGAACGGCCGCCCGGCGCGAGCTCGAGCTCGAGCTCGGGGCGCGGGTGCATCTCGACTTGCAGGTCAAGGTCCGGCGTCGATGGCGCCGCGATGAAGGGCTCCTGGACCGGCTCGGAATCGAATAACTTGCGGCGCCCTTCGGCCGCCTGACATGTCCCTGTCGCGACACTTTGTGTCGCGACCCCACCCAACTGGGCCCGATGTTTCAGTTCTAAGTATCAAGCCCATCGAACAGACGGCCGAATAACCCTCGAACTCAGGTAGCCATGGACCTGAGGGGTTTTCATTTGAGGCGGGGCCCCTCCTCCGAGCCCGCCCCAACGAGGAGATATGTATTTCGCTCAGCTAGACCGCAAGTTCGTACTCGACGGCGCCACCAGCCGTGAGGCACGGCCGTTCGAGGAGAGCGACCTGGCGCTGCGTCTGGCGCCGTTCATCGGGCTGACGATGGTGACTCTCTGGGTGGTCCCGTTCACCTACGACGGATTCAAGCCCGGAGTGCTGGCCGCATGGGCGATCGTCGGCCTGATCCTCGCAGCGGCGTTCATGGTCCCTTGGTCGAGGTTCTCCGCCGGCTGGCAGGCGCTCCCGATCCTGATGCTCTACGCGGTCGCTGCCCTGGTCCGCGACGCGACCGGGGGCGGGGAGTCGGTGTTCACCGCCTTGATCCTGCTTCCGGTCGTCTGGTTCGCCCTCTACGGGACGATCAACCAGGTCCTGCTCTCGGTCGTCGGCTGCTTTTGTGCGATCGGGCTGCCGGTGCTGACCGAAGGCGGGTCGCGGTACCCGACCCGTGAGCTCGGCCGCGCCGCGCTCGACTCGATGATGACCGGAGCGCTCGGCATCACCGGGGTCGAGCTGATGCGCCGCATTCGCGAGCGCGAGGAGCTGGCCCGCTCGATCCTCGACTCCGCCCACGAGGCCTTTATCTCGATTGACGAGGAGGGCAGGATCGCGGAGTGGACCTCGCAGGCCGAGCGCGACTTCGGCTGGTCCCGCGCGGAGGTGCTCGGGCGCCCGCTGGCGGAGACGATCCTGCCCCAGGAGGACCTCGAGCATTACCAGCCCGGGCTTCAGCGAATGCTCGACGGCGACCGCCGCATCCTCGGGCGCCGGCTCGAGATCACCGCCGTGCGCCGGAACGGAATCCGCTTCCCGGTCGAGCTGAGCTTCTCCAGCGTCAAGACCTCCGAGGGGTATCGCTTCAACACCTTCCTGCATGACATCAGCGAGCGGCGCCGCTCCGAGGAGGCGCTGAATCAGGCCAACCAACGATTCAGCAGCGCCTTCGACGACGCCGCAATCGGGATGGCGATCGTGAGCCCGGAGGGCCGCTTCCTGCGCGTCAACCGCGCGCTGGTCGAGCTGATCGGGTACACCGAGGATGAGCTCTGCAGCATGGGCT
>JBOGZI010000188.1:0-3498 GCA_050697275.1 Solirubrobacterales bacterium
CCCTGAGTACTCGGCAGCCGCAAGGACTTCGGAATCGCTTCGACGGGAGCGCTGGAGGGTGTCAATGCTGGTGCTCGCGCAAAACGAAAGCGCCAGGCTGAAAGTGCGTCCTGCGCTCGGCGGACGAGGGAGCCGACGCCTCCCAGGGACCCGCAGCAGGACGACGGATCGAATTTGCACCGCCGGGCAGTCCGCTGCCCGGCCGGCACCCTGTCAGGCGCCTCCGAAGCGATAGCGCTTGCCGGCCGACCAGGCGGCGAACTCCTCGTGCTCCATTCCCCTGTACCTCACTAGGTCAACTGCCTCCGCGGGCGGCCGGGCCCGCTCCGCGAGGACCACGCTCGGGACGTCGATTTCGCTGATCGGCGTCGCGCCGTATGGGATCATCACGCGCTCTCCGAAGACGACCAGGTTGCGGGTTCCCGGCAGGGCGGCGCTCGGGACCTCAATCGTCTTGGGGGCCGCCGGATCGGCGCGGAGCTCGTCGGCAATGTCCTGACACGCTCTGTGATCGTCACTGACCAGATCTTCCGCTCGAAGTCCCCAGTCGCCGGCACTTTGGAAGTCGATCCTCGCGATGCCCTCGGCGCTGACCTTGAGCGCCCACATTCGTAAGCGCACCGGAGTGATCGCCTCTTCATCGCGCAAATCGTGTCGACGCAGGTACTCGGCCCAGGGCGTGAGGGGGTGAAGGCAGAAGTACTGGGTCGCTGACGAGCCGACGCGGTGATAGCGACCGGAGGCCCGATGGACGTTGACCCGCAGGGGCGTATCCCACGCCGCAACGCGAAAGGCCTCGAGCTCGGCCACTTAGGCCGCGTTCAGCGACCTTGTGCTAGCCGCGAGCGCCGTCAGCCGCGTCAGCGCGTCGCTCTCATCGAGGAGCTCGATGGGCGCGGCGCCGTCGAGGTCGGGATGGGGCCGGCGAAACCAGGCGAGGACCCCGGGGGCCGTCAGCGTATGCCGTAGCTGGTTGACGATCGCTGCGATGATCCGGACCCGGCGCGCGTCCTCGCCATCGGGCGCCGCCTTGTCGGTCGTCGAAACCCAGCGCTGAAAGGTCCGGGGGCTCACCGAGAAGAGCTCGGCGATCTGAGCCTGCGGGGTGTCGAGCACCTCGGTGAGCCACCGAGCCAGCTCCTTGGTTGAGGCGTCCCGATAGAGGGGGCCGCCTTCCGCGATGTCGCGAAACACTTGCCGCAGCTGCTCGAGCCGGATTCGCATCTGCCGTCTGGCCTCCGCAGCGTCTTCGTTTCCCAGCACGCGGAGGGCGCCGATCAAGGCGCGCTGCGCGGCAACCCAGAGATAGGGATCGACGCTAAGGGCCGCGTCGTCGGAAAAAGCGGCGATCTCGTCGGCCAGCTCGTCGAGGAAGAGCCGCAGCGAGTACGGGATTTCCTCCGATTCCGCCAGCCGGTCGTTCTCCGCAGCGATTGCCGCTTCGGTCGCCGCCGGCATCGCGGGATCTGGACGGACCACCACGTCCTCGACCATGCCGTCCTCCTCCAGGCGGACAGGCTCGGTGACGACGGAGGCTATGGCGCTCATGTCGCTATCATGTCGTACATCTACGACAGATTCTGGCAGAGTGGCCTAGGCCGCTCACCGCCAATTCGATCGAAAGGACGTTTGTATGACTGGTTCGTCACACAGCGCTGATTCCCCTTCCAAGGCTGATCAACCCGATAAGCCGGAGAAGGACAAGGACAAGCCGAAGCCGCCGCCGCCCGGCCCGCACAAGCCCCCGAAGCCGCCAAAGCATCGGCCAGTCGGCTAGGCGATGACTCCCTGGACAGAGCGCTTCCCCGGCCGCCTCGAGCGCGAACTCGAGGAGTTCCGCGAGGCGGGTCTGGCCTTTGAGCTCGACCAGGAGCGGCTCGACGATCTCGGCCAGGTTGCTCTGCGGGGGAAGATTCCGCACGGCGACGGGGAGGTCGAGCTGGTCGTCGTCTATCCCGACACCTTCCCCTACACCCGCCCGGAGGTCTTCGCGCCGGGCCTGCGGCTGGGCCGCCACCAGAATCCATACCTCGGCAATCTATGTCTTCTCGAGCGCTCGACGCGGGAGTGGGACCCCACTGATTCGGCGGCCTGGCTCGTTAGCGAACGGGTGCCCTATCTCCTCGCCCTGCTCGAGGGCGACGACGCGACGATGCGCGAAGCCGAAGCGCCTCAGGGCGAGCCTGCCTCGAGCTACTTCGAGCCCTATCCCGGGGCGGCCGTCTTCGTCCCCGCGGAGGTCCTCCAGATCGACAAGGGTGAGTCAGCCGGGAGCGGGCGCCTTGGTTTCACCCTGCAAGAGCCAGCGAGCTTGGTCCTGAGGGCCGCGGTCGTCGAGTTGGCCGCTCGCGGCTCCAAGGGCCGCCAGCGGCCGATCGCCAAGGCAGGCGAGCCCCTCTCGACCCGCTTTGGCGCCACCGTCCTCCCGTTTCGCTGGGTTCGACTTGACGAACTTCCTACCGACAACTCCCCCGCGGCCGTTTTCGCGGCGGCCGAGGCGGCCCAATCTGGCTTCTCCTCGCCCCCGTGGCGCTCGGTTCAGGGTGGGGAGGTCGCCGTCTGCGCAATTGTCTTTAGCGAGGAGGTCGCCCAAGGGGTTTGGGAGGACGCTTGGATCTTCGCGGTGCGCACGCGCCAGGCCGGCGCGGCGGTCCGCTCCTACCTGATCCGCGGCGAGCGACTCACCCCGGATGACCTCTGGGCCAGGATCCCTGCGCTGCGCCCCCTCGGCGACAAGACGGTAGCCCTCGCCGGCCTCGGCGCGCTCGGCGCTCCCCTGGCCCGCCAGCTCGCAGCGGGTGGGCTGGGTGAGCTTCGGGCCCTCGACGGTGATCGCGTCGAGCTCGGCTCGACCGTCCGCTGGGCCGCGGGAATCTCGGCGGCCAGCCACTTCAAGACCGAGTATCTGCGTCGTTGGCTCGAATACGACCACCCCTTCACTCGGTTCGTCCCCTTCCGCCACCACCTCGGCGTGAGCGCCCTGATGGACACAGGTCGTGAGGAGACGGAGCTCGATCTGCTCGACCGCTTCGTGAGCGGCGCGGACCTCCTGATCGACGCGACCGCTGAGATCGGTATCCAGCAGCTCCTCGCCGACGCCGCCGACGTCCGACGGATGAACCAGATCTATGTCTCGGCGACCGAAGGGGCGCAGGGTGGGATTGTCGCCCGGGTGGTCCCCGGCTCCGGTGGGTGCTGGCTCTGTCTACAGCACGCGCTGCAAGACGGGTCTATCCCACCGCCCCCTGCGGATCCCTCGGCAACGACTCAGCCGCGTGGATGTGCGGCCCGGACCTTCACTGGAGCCGCGTTCGACCTCCTGCCGATCATCGCCGAGGCAGCTCGGGTGTCCGCCGCCACGCTCTCAATGGCGGCGAGCCAGAGCGAGGTCTGGGTTTGCGAGTTAGCCGGCGACCCCGACGAGCCGCCGAGCTGGGACCGTCACGCGCTTCCGGTCCATTCCGACTGCCCGCGCTGCCGTGGCGAAGTAGTGGAGGC
>JBOGZI010000189.1:0-11546 GCA_050697275.1 Solirubrobacterales bacterium
GCGCCGGGAGGAATCCGCGGGGAAGGTCGTTCCGCCGCCGGCAGCGGCGCCACACCGGGACCATGCGGCGGAGGCGGACGAGTGGGATCAGCGGCGAGGCGGCCGCGTAGAGCAGCCGGTGGGCCCAGGACCAGTTCGCGGCACGGGCGGCGCCGAAGCGCCGCCCCGCGCCGACCCGCTCTCCCACCCACGAGGAGGGGAGGGTGACGTTGAGATGAGTCACCCGCGCGCCCGGCTCCATCCAGAGGCGATGCCCCTTCCGCCGCAGGTCCTCGTGCAGGAGGGTCTCCGCCTCGAGCAGCTGTTTCAGCTCGGGACCGTACGAGGTGAGGATGGAGCGTTTGTAGGAGCTGTTGTGGCCCGGGAGATCGGCCATCTCCGCGCTGCCTTCGGGCTCGACCCATGGCCCGTAATCGACGATCAGACTGGCCCAGCTCGAGGCGAAGGTCGGGTTGGCGTTGGCGATCGCCGGGCCGACGGCCGCCCACGGCCCCCGGTGCGCCTCCACCAGGGCCTCGGCCCAGCGGGGCTCGTGGTAGGTGTGGCTCTCCGCGAGGGCGACAATCGGCGCGCGCGCCGCCCTGATGCCGGGCTCCCTCGCCCACGCGAGCGACCTGATGTCGTCGATCTCGACCAGCAGGGTCTGCCAGAGGGGCTGCAGCTCGAGGGCATCGACGTCCAGCTCGGTGCCCCGCGGCGCCACCAGCACCAGCTCGAGCCGGTCGGCGATCGTCTGAGCTCTGAGATTGCGCAGCGGCTTGGCGATCGTCTCGAGCGAGTCGGTGACGATCACCACCGACATGTCAGGGGTGCCCTCGACGCCGCTCGCCATGGTCATCGGTGGGTGCGCATGGCTGGTGGCTCGCAGCCTATTCCAGCGACCGCAGAGGGCGCGCCAGCGCCGCCTCCAGGTCCGGGGGAGCCTCCTCCGTCCTTACGGCTTCCCCGCGAGCGGCCGAGCCCGTCGCGGCCAGCGCGATCCCTAGGGCCCGGCGCCCGTCCTCCAGGCTGCACTCGACGGGTCGCCCCTCCCGGACCGCGTCTAGGAAGAGCTGCCACTCCCGCCGGTAGCTTGCGACGTACTCGCCCCCCTGGCGCATGGTGCCCACACCGCGTGGCAGCTCCCGCAGGAAGTCGCGGAGAGCGCGCAGCCGTGCCCGCGCGTCGCCGGGATGCGAGGAGGCGGGGGTGAAGCGAAGCCCGTCGAACTCGAGCATCGACAGCTCGAGCCGGCCCTCCGGCCCCAGCACGGTCACCCGGTTCACCGCCGGCCCGTACTCGGCCAGGGCCGTGGTGGCCAGCGCCCCGCTCTCCAGGCGGGCGCTGACCACCGTCGTCAGATCCGCCCCGTCGGCCTCCTCGCTGATCGCACTCACCTCGACCGCCTCGCTCCCGCTCAGAAGCCGCCAGAGGTCGTAGTGGTGGGGGCCCTTCTCGAACAGGGCGCCGCCACCGAGTCGCCGCTGCGTCCTCCAGTCCTGCCACCGGTTGTCGGTCGTGCCGGGGTCGCCGAGGAGGGCGCCGGCGATCGACCTGATCGGCCCCACGATGCCCTCCTCCAGAAGCTCTCGCGCCCTGCGGACCAGGTGGTGAGCGCGCAGGTTGAAGCCGACCGACACCTTCGCGGTGGATCGCTCCGCGCGCTCGACCATCTGATCGGCGTCCACCATGCTGAGCGCTACGGGCTTCTCCACCAGGGCGTGCTTCCCGGCCTCCAGGGCGGCGAGGAGGACGTCAGCGTGCCGGGCGGCGGGGACCAGCACCCCCACCACCTCGACCCCGGGGTCCTCGAGCAGGGCCTCATGGTCCGCGTATCGCTGCCGCACGCCGTACCGCGCGGCGAGGCTTTCCAGGCTGCCGCGGTCGGGGTCCGCGAGGGCGACTACGCGGGCGCCCGACAGGCCCCCGAGCGCCGGCAGGTGCCGCAGGCCGGCGACGTTCCCGCAGCCGATCAGGCCGACCCCGACTGGCTCACTCACGCGCTCAGCCTACGGGGAGACGGACCCCCTTGCCTGCCCGCCGCGAACCCGGCTGGGGATAGGCTCCGCGGCCGTGCGCTACTCGCGTGAGGAATCGGAGTTCGACCGGGCGATCGGGTTCCTGGACGCGACCTTCGCACTGGCCCTGACCCTGCTGGTGACCACGCTCGACGTGGGTGGAGACACCGCCGCCTGGGACAGCCTCGGGTCCGGCGATGGCCGTCAACGTGGCCGCGGCGTCGATGCTCAGCACCCTGATCTACTGGCTCGCCTGGAGGCGGGACCTGTTCCGCTCCCCTCCCAGTAGCCCTGAGCTACGGGGCTACCTGCTCGCGAGCATGCTCCCGGCCGGGGTCTTCCTGGCCTCGGTCCCGATCGCCTATCTCGCCTCAGCGGACGCGACCCAGCTCTCGTGGCTGTCGCTGGTCGTGCTCAGCCCGCTGGTCGGCCGGCGAAGCGGCCGCGACCGGCGGGCCTAGAAGAACGCCCCGCCGCCGTACTCGCCGAAGACCTCGCGCATCGCGCCGCAGACCTCGCCGATCGAGGCGCCCGCCCGCAGCGCCTCCTTGATCGGCGGCAGCAGGTTGGCGTCGCCCTCGGCGACCTCGCGCAGGTCGGCGAGCCGCGCGTCCACCTCGGATTGGTCGCGGTCCGCCTTGAACTTCTTCAGCCGCTCGAGCTGGCGCTTCTCGGACTCCGGATCGACCTTGAGGATGTCCACCTCGTCGACCTGATCGGTGACGTACTTGTTCACCCCGACGACGATGTCCTGGCCGCTGTCGTAGCGCTCGTGGTATGAGAGCGCCGACTCCTCGACCTCTCGCTGCATGAACTCGAGCGCATTCACGGAGCCGCCGAGGTCCTCGACCTTGCCCATCAGGTCCCAGGAGCGCTGTTCGATTTCGTCGGTGAGGTTCTCGATGAAGTAGGAGCCCGCGAAGGGGTCCACGGTGTCGGCGACGCCGGACTCGTGCGCCAGCACCTGCTGGGTGCGGAGCGCGATCCGCGCGGAGCGCTCGGTCGGCAGGGCCAGCGCTTCGTCGAAGCCGTTGGTGTGCAGCGACTGGGTGCCGCCGGCGGCGGCCGCGAAGCCCTGGAGCGCCACCCGGATGATGTTCACCTCCGGCTGCTGGGCCTGGAGGGTGACCCCGCCGGTCTGGGTGTGGAAGCGGATCGTCTGCGCCTTCTCCTCGGAGGCGCCGAAGCGCTCCCGCATGATCTTCGCCCACATCCGCCGCACCGCCCGGAACTTGGCGATCTCCTGGAAGACGTTGTTGTGGCAGTTGAAGAAGAAGGCGAGGCGCTGGCCGAACTTGTCGACGTCCAGGCCGGCGGCGATCCCGCCCTCGACGTAGGCGATCGCGTTGGCCAGGGTGAAGGCGACCTCCTGCACCGCCGAGCAGCCCTTCTCGCGCATGTGGTAGCCGGAGATCGAGATCGTGTTCCACTTCGGGACGTTCTCGTTGCAGTAGGCGAAGATGTCGGTGGTGAGCCGCATGGTCGGCTCGGGCGGGTAGATGTAGTTGCCGCGGGAGATGTACTCCTTCAAGACGTCGTTCTGGATCGTCCCGCGCAGCTCGCTCGCCGGCACGTCCTGCTCCTCGCCGACCAGCTCGTAGAGCAGCAGCAGGATCGCCGCAGGCGCGTTGATCGTCATCGAGGTCGAGACCTGGTCGAGGGGGATCTGGTCGAAGCAGATCCTCATGTCCTCGACCGTGTCGATCGGGACCCCGGTCCGCCCGACCTCGCCGGCGCAGAGCGGGTCGTCGGAGTCGCGGCCGAGCTGGGTCGGAAGGTCGAAGGCCATCGAGAGACCGGTCGAGCCGTGCTCGGTCAGGTAGCGGTAGCGCTCGTTGGTGTCCTCGGGGCTGGCGAATCCGGCGTACTGGCGCATCGTCCAGAGCCGGTCGCGGTACATGCCGGGATGGATGCCGCGGGTGAAGGGGTAGTCGCCAGGCTCGCCGAGCCGCTCCTCGAGCCCCGGCGCCACATCGTCCTCCTCGTAGAGGCGCTTCACCTCGATCCCGGAATCGGTGAAGACCCGCTCGTCGTCGGGGCCGACGACCGGGGCGATGTAGCGGTGCAGGTCCTCCTCTACGGCGGCCTGCTGCTTCTCAGGTGGGGCGCCGTCGCCCGAGGCGCCCTCGGTCTTCGCCTCGTCCTTGGGGCGCGTGGCCATGGACGAAGGATAGTTCGCGTCGGTGCCGGTCTCAGATGCCCTCGAAGGGGCGCTTCGTGGGGGTGGAGAGCTCGTCCATCACGGCGTCGAGCCAGCCCTCCAGCTTGGTGCCCTGGCCGCCGTTCTCGGCGGTGACGCTGACCTTGGTGCCCCAGCCGGACTCGGCCAGCTCGACCTCGATCCAGGCCTGATCGCCGCGCTCGGCGGCCTCCCAGCAGAGCACGGTCTCGGGCTGGCGCTCATAGACCTTGACCTCGCTCGCCTCGCCGAGCATGGCGGACATCAGGCCCTGCATGGACTCGGGCTGGTCGATCAGCTCCCACAGCTCGGGCGGGGACTTGACCAGCGTTCTGCTCGTGGACTCCATGCCCCGGCATTCGCTCGGGCCATGCGGGCTCCTGCTCTTATCTGGGAATGGGCGATTCCTGTCGCTCGGGTGCCTCGCGGGGCTGCTCGGCGCCCGGTTCCTGCCTGAGGCGGGCGAGCTCCTGGGCGAGCAGCTTGTTCTCGCGGGAGAGCCTGGAGATCACCACCGAGAAGCTCAGGAGCAGCACCAGGATGAATCCGAAGGCGACCGCGAACAGGGCGTTGGCGGGCGTCGTGATGCCGACCGCGTCCGCGACCTCGGCCAGCAGGTCGTTCCAGACCGAGAGGATCAGCAGGACCACCGAGGCGAGCAGCCAGAGGATCGCGTAGGGCTCGCCCAGCCGGCGGCGGCGGAGCAGCTCGAGCACGAAGAAGAAGAGCAGCGCCGAGCCGATGATCGCGACGGCCTGGGCGCGGGCTCCGAGGGTCTCGGCGGCGAGCGGTAGCACTAGCGGCGGGCGGCCTCGAGCGCCTCGGACGGCGGCGTCGCCAGCCAGTCGTCCTTGGTGGGCGGCACCGGCCGCCGGCGAAAGAGCCCGACGAAGATCGCCAGCAGCACACGCACCATGTAGTAACCGGCGTTCAGCATGTTGATCGAGGAGCGCCCCGTCTCGCGCTGTCGCATCCTCACCGCCACCTCGCTGATCTCCAGGTCGTGGGAGTGCGCCATCAGGATGCCCTCGACCTCCGGATAGTCGTGGGGATAGTCCCGGGCGAAGAGCTCGATCGCGCGCCGGTTGGCGATCCGGAAGCCGGAGGTGGGGTCCGAGATCGGCGCGCGCGTGATCAGCGAGACGATCCGGGCGAAGATCGCCCTTCCGGCCCGCCGCATGCGCGGCACGTCGTAGCCGGCCTGCTCGAGGAAGCGGCTGCCCCAGACGAGGTCGGCGCCGCTCTCGGCGAGCCCCCGCTCGAGCTTGCGGATCTCGGCGGGGTGGTGCTGTCCGTCGCCGTCAACCTGGATCGCCACTCGGTAGCCGCCGAGGAAGGCGTGGCGGTAGCCGGATTGGACGGCGCCGCCGATCCCCAGGTTGAACGGGTGGGAGATCACGGTCGCGCCCGCGGCCCGGGCCAGCGCGGCGGTGGCGTCCCTCGATCCGTCGTCGACCACGACCACGTCGTACTCGGGCGCCTCGCGGTGGATCTCCTCGACCACCCGGCCGACCGATCCCTCCTCGTTGAGGGCGGGGATCATCACGATCTTGCGGGCCGCGGTCATCGGCGCAGGAAGGATAGGGCCGCTTCGGCCGCCCGCGCGCCGGCCTTTCCGTCCCAGAGCGGGATCTCGGGCGGGTGCTCGGGCGGCCCCGTGCCCAGGACGCGCCGGGCGGCCGCACGCAGGGCCTCGGGATCGACCCCGACCAGCTCGTTGGTTCCCAGCGAGACCGTGACCGGCCGCTCGGTGCTGGTGCGGTAGGTCAGGCAGGGCACCCCGAGCACCGAGGTCTCCTCCTGGACGCCGCCGGAGTCGGTGATCACCAGCCGCGCCTCGGCCTCGAGCGCGATGAACTCGGCGTAGTCCATCGGCTCGACCAGGCGCACCCCCGGGGGCGTCACGATCCCGGCCTCCTCGAGGTGGGCCACCGTCCGCGGGTGGGCCGGGAACAGCACCGGCAGCTCCGAGCCCAGCTCGCCGAGCACCTCGATCACCGCTCCGAGCCGCTCGGGGTGATCGACGAGGGAGGGGCGGTGCAGGGTGACGAGCACGAACCCGCGCCGCTCGACCTCCTGGGCGGAGAGCGCCGTCTCCCGGTCGGTCCCCTCGAGGATGCGGACCAGGCTGTCGATCATCGTGTTCCCGACCAGGGCAACGCCGTCGCCGGCGATCCCCTCCGCCGCGAGGTTCTGTACGGCGTCCTCGGAGGTGCAGAGCAGTAGGTCTGAGACGCGGTCGGTCACCACCCTGTTCACCTCCTCGGGCATCGACCAGTCGCCTGAGCGCAGCCCCGACTCGACGTGGCCGACCGCCACGTTCAGCTTGGTCGCCGCGAGCGCCGCCGCCATGGTCGAGTTGACATCACCCCCCACCAGGGTGAGGTCGGCCGGGTGCTCGCGCAGGTCGGACTCCACCCCCGCCATCACCCCCGCGGTCTGCTCGGCGTGGCTGCCGGAGCCGACCCCGAGGTTGGCGTCCGGGTCGCGCATCCCGAGCCGCTCGATGAAGTTCCCCGACAGCGCCGGGTCGTAGTGCTGGCCGGTGTGCAGCAGCCGCACCTCGACCCCGCCGCCCTGCTCGAGCGCGGCGACGACCGGCGCCATCTTCACGAAGTTCGGCCGCGCGCCGACGACCGCGAGGATGGTTGGCATCGGCGGAGTCTCGCGGATCGGCGGTCAGGGCCGCCCGCCTAGTCGGCTCGCGCCCCCAGCGGAGAGGAGGCAGGCCCCGAGGCGCCACAGGTCCACGCTGACCGCAACGCGCTCCTGGGAGCGGATCTCACGCCACGCCCCGTGCATCTCTCGGGACCAGTGGATGTCGTCCATGACGAGAGCAGCGCCAGGCGCGAGGTGGGGCAGCAGCCGCTCGAACTGAAGCAGCGCGCCATCGCGGGTCTTTGCTGCGTCGAGGAAGGCCAGGTCTATCGGCGCCGCCTCGGCAAGGACGTCCTCCAGCACCTCGTCGATGCCGCCCGTGACCACCTCGACCCGCCCCACCCCCAGCCCGGCGAGGGTCTCCCGCGCGATCGTCGCAAAGGCGGGGATGCGCTCGATCGTGACCAGCCGCCCCGCCCGGTTCAGCTCCAGCCCGGCGCCCTGGTACGCCGCGGAGATCCCGATCGAAGCTCCGAGCTCGATGCAGCTTCTGGGCTCCAGCTCGCGCACCAGCCGCAGCAGAAACGTGGCCCAGGGGCGATGGATGCTGGCGACGTGGGCTAGCCGGCGCGGCCTCACCTCCCTCCGCCGCCTCCCGAGCGGTGGATATGAGCCCTCGATCACGAGGCGGTCGGGACGCGCCGCGAACTCCGCTCGGCGCCGCTCGATCCGCTCGATCCAGCGAACTTCGGCCGGCTCGATTCCGTCGCCGCGGATTGACTCGGTCGCCCGCGCCAGCGCCGGCGCGCGGGGGTCGGGACTCCGGTGGAGCCGCCGCGCCCCCGCTCGAGGCACGATCCCGGCGACGATCGCCCCGCGTGCGAGCTTGGCCGGCTTGAGGACCATCCAGTCCCGGGTGCCGAACCACGCCCTCAGTCGCCGGAGGCGGCTCCGGCGGCGATGTGTCGACCCCGTGCGCTCCTGAAGCGGCCGCTCCGCCATGGCGCGGTGAGTCTGGCAAGCCGCTGGCGTCCCGGCGGGCTCACCGCGGGCAGGCTGGTGGTCCGTGCCTCGGCCTCGGCGACCAGCGAGTTGGCCTCCACCCATGTGGGCTGGCCGACAACGGCCCTCGCCGCCGCGATCACCGGTCGCTATGGTCGATGCGATGGCGATTCCGCCCGGACCACGCGCCCCCGCCACCGTCCAGTCGGTCCAGTTCCTGCGGGATCCAGAGGGGTTCCTGACGCGCTGTCACCGCCGCTACGGCGACGTCTTCGCGGTGCGCCTGCTGGGAGGCGAGCAGGCCGTCTACGTCACGGAGCCCGGGCTGATCCGCGAGGCCTTCGCCACCGACCGCGGGGATGGCCTGGCGGGCGCCGCGCGAGCCCGCGTGCTCGAGCCGCTGGTCGGAACGCGATCGCTGTTGACGCTCGACGGCCCTGCCTGGGAGCGCCAGCGCAAGCTGCTCGGCCCCGCCTTCCACGGCGAGAACATCGAGCGCTATGCGGACGAGATCCGCCAAATCGCGATCGCGGAGATCGCCTCGTGGCCGGGATCGGGCGAGCTCGAGCTGCGCCCCCGGATGCAGGCGATCACGCTCGAGGTGATCCTCCGCGTCATCTTCGGCGTCCGCGAGGGCGAGCGCCTCGAGCGCCTGCGGGAGCTGCTCCCGCGGCTGATCGAGGCGGCCGGCCAGATGATGTGGGCACCGCCCTGGTTCCACCGCCTGCTCGAGCGCGCGGTTCGCCGCGGGGGGTTGGTCGGCAGGCTTGCGGACGCGCGCGGCTTCTTTGCCCTCCGCGACAAGGTGGACGCCCTGATCCAGGAGGAGGTCAGCGCTCGCCGAGCCGACCCCGAGCTGGAGGAGCGAAGCGACGTGCTCTCCTGGCTCGTCCGGGCGCAAGATGAGCGGGGCGAAGGCCTCTCGGACGCCGAGCTTCGCGACGAGCTGGTCGGGCTGCTCGAGGCCGGGCACGAAACCACCGCCACCGCGTTGGCCTGGGCCTTCGAGCGGCTGCTGCGCACGCCTCGTGCGCTCGAGGCGCTGACCGAGGAGCTCGAGCGCGGCGATAGAGACGGCTACCTTCAGGCCGTGGTCAGGGAGACGCTTCGCACCCGGCCCGTTCTCTTCGACGTCGCCAGGGTGATGGAGAGGCCCGTCGAGATCGGGGGTTACGAGGTGCCGGCCGGCTGGTATCTGGCCCCGGGGATCGTCAACGTCCAGCGCCGCGAGGCCGAGTGGCCCGAGCCGGAGGAGTTCCGGCCGGAGCGCTTCCTCGAGGACGACCCGCCCTATCACGCCTGGATCCCCTTCGGAGGCGGCCGGCGACGTTGTGTCGGCGCGCAGCTGGCGCAGCTGGAGATGATGGTCGTGATCCCGGAGGTGCTCCGCCACCGGCGCCTGCGGGCTCCATCACCCGACCCGGAGGCGACGAAGCTTCGCCACATCACCCTCGTTCCCTCCCGGGGAGGGCGGGTGGTGATCGACGGTGTCGCCGAGGCGAGCCGTGAGCACGGGGCACGGCAGCCCGCCGGCGCCCGCTAGTAGGCTCGCTCACCTGATGGGCGCCAACCAGGATGGAGCCGTGGTGGTGACCGGTGCCTCGACCGGGATCGGGCGGGCGTGTGCGCTGCTGCTCGACGAGCGCGGTTACGACGTCTTCGCCGGGGTGCGCAGGGAGAGCGACGCCGAGAGCCTCCGCGCCGACGGCTCCGAGCGGCTCACCCCCATCGCGATCGACGTCACCGATCAGGACTCGATCCAGGCCGCCCGCGACGATGTGGAGCGAGCGGTGGGCGGGAAGGGCCTGGCCGGGCTCGTCAACAACGCCGGGGTCGGATCGGGAGGGCCGATCGAGTACCTGCCGGTGGAGGAGTTCAGGCGGGCGATCGAGGTCAACCTGATCGGGCAGGTCGCCGTCACCCAGGCGTTCCTGCCGCTGATCCGGAAGCGCCGGGGGACGGTCCTCTTCATGGCCTCGATCGGCGGGCGCGTCGCGAGTCCCTTCATGTCCCCCTACAACGCCTCCAAGTTCGGCCTCGAGGCGGTGGGCGACTCGCTGCGCCGCGAGGTCAGCCCCTGGGGAATCGACGTGGTGGTGGTCGAGCCGGGCAGCATCGCGACCGAGATCTGGCGCAAGGGAGCCGAGAGCACCGAGGAGCTTCGAGCGCAGATCCCGCCGGAGGGACACGAGCTCTACGGCCCCCAGATCGAGCGCTTCGGCTCCGCCGTCGCGGAGACCGCCGCCCGTGGGATCCCGCCCCGCAAGGTGGCCGAGGTCGTCCACAGGGCGATCCGCTCGGGGCGCCCTCGGCCGCGCTATCTGGTCGGCACCGACGCGAAGGTCGGCGCCAGGATCCACGCCGCCCTGCCCACCCGCGTCTTCGACCGGCTGCTCCGCCGGCAGATGAAGCTGCCCAGGAGGCTGCCCTCGAACCGTTAGGGCCTGGCTCCGGAGGGGCCGCGTTAGTGGGTATTGACCCCGCCGGGTCGGCCGTTATCTTGGCCGTGCCATGGGAGACGGGGGAGATTCACGGATGAGCCGCCGCTCGGTTCTGGCCGGCCTGGCCGTGGTGGCGGCCCTCGCCATCGCCCTTCCCGCGATCGCCCAGGAGATCCAGAGCCCGAACCCGCTTGCCGCCAACGTGAAGAGGGTGGGAGAGGAGGGGCGGAAGCTCGCGAAGAAGGCGATCCGCAGGGCGAACAAGGCCCTGAAGAAGGCCCGAAAGGCCCGCCGGCTCGCCGGCCGGGGTGCCCCCGGCGCCCCCGGGGCGCCCGGCGCTCCCGGCGCGCCAGGAGCAACCGGAGCCCCCGGCGGCGGCGCCACGCCGTTCTTCGCTCAGGAAGCCGGCGCCGTGACCACCGCGGTTGATGATCAGTACGTCTCGCTCGGCGGACCCTCGCTGACCGTCAACGTCCCGCAGGCCGCGAATGGCCCCGCCGGCACCGGCCAGATCCAGGTTGCCGCCCAGGCCGTGATCGGTGACGACGCCGGCGCGGTCTCTCTCTTCCAGAATGGCGCGCCGATGCCGGGGCAGAGCGACATCTGCGCGCAGATCCTGCCCGGAAACCCCGGCCCGCCGCTGTTCGCCTCGCCGGACGAGATCGGCTTGGACACCGGCACCTGGAGCACCCCCGCTGCCCTGGACGCGCTGTCCTCGAGCTGCGCCAACTCGGGCCCAGCCGGCCCGGTCATCTTCCAGACCACCCCCGGCCCGCACACCTACGAGATGCGCTACGCCTATTGCGGCTGCAGCGGCACCGAGGCCACCTTCTCGGACCGCAAGCTCTGGGTCACACCGCTCGGCTAGCCGCCTCGAAACGCGTAGCGACTACCGCGAGGCCCCGACCAGCCGCTCGACGCCCGCCTGGTCGATCGTTCGCTTCAGCCCGTCACGCAGCTCCACCTCCGGCTCCCAGCCGAGCAGCTGCTTGGCGCGGGT
Organism: Solirubrobacterales bacterium; assembly: GCA_050697275.1. Classification (GTDB taxonomy): domain Bacteria; phylum Actinomycetota; class Thermoleophilia; order Solirubrobacterales; family 70-9; genus JBOGZI01. Next base: position 11,218 of record JBOGZI010000189.1, read on the forward strand.
GATGTCGGGCTGGCGCACCTTGGGGTCGTCCACCGGCAGCGCCTCGTGGACGATCTCCGAGCGCGAGCCGGCGACCTCGATCACCGTCTCGGCCAGCTCGAGCAGCGTGTGCTCGGTCGGGTTGCCGATGTTGACCGGCAGGTGCACGTCGGACTCGGCGAGCGCGACCAGGCCGCGGATCTGGTCGTCCACGTAGCAGAAGCTCCGCGTCTGGCTGCCGTCGCCGAACACGGTGAGCGGCTTGTCCTGGAGTGCCTGGCGCAGGAAGGTCGGGATCGCGCGGCCATCGTGGGTTCTCATCCTCGGCCCGAACGTGTTGAAGATCCGCG
>JBOGZI010000190.1:0-2958 GCA_050697275.1 Solirubrobacterales bacterium
CGCCGGCACGGCGCGGCGCCGGGCCCGCGAGCTCCAGGACGTCCTCGGCGAGATCCACGACTGTGACGTGATGCTGCCGCGAGTGCAGCGGCACCTGGAGGAGCTGCAGGCCGCCGACGCGCGGGCCGTTCGCGCCACGGCGGGGGAGACCCACGACCTCGACCCGCGGCTTGCGGCGCAGGCGCCCAGCCGCACCACCTATCGCGGGCTCGACATGCTCGCCGTCTACCTGCGGGCCCAGCGCGAGCTGCTCCACGATCGCTTCATCGCCTCCTGGCGCCGCCAGGAGGAGAACGGCACCTGGGTGCGGCTGGAGCGCTCGGTGGACGGCTATCTGAAGCGCGCCCGGGAGGTGCGCCGAGCGGCGAAGGCGGCCTTCAGCCCGCTCAGCGCTCGCTGATCTCGCTGCTCAGCACGGGCTTCACGTCCACTATCGGGGTCCCGTCCACCGCCTCGAGGTTGCGCACCCGGACCCTGCCGCCGTCGATGGAGGCGACCTCGACCCGATGCAGCCCGATCGGGTTGGGCCGGTGCTCCGAGCGGGTGCTAAAAACGCCTTGCTCCGGTCTCGAGGTGTCGCCCCGCGGGTGAACGCGCAGGACGTCGCGGTCGGCGCGATCGAGCCAGGTGATCACCACCAGGTCGTCGCCCACCTCGATGCCCTCGAGGGCCCCGACCACGGCCTGCTCGAAGACGAGCCAGGCGTCCGGGCCCCCCTCGTCGCCCTGCTTCGCGGCCGCGGCCGGGTCGGTCAGCGGAGACTCGACCCTGCCGATCGGTCTCAGCTCGAACCCGGTCATCCGAGGTCGGCCAGCCGGCGCTCGAGGAAGCGCCGCTCGGCGTCGGAGTGGACGAGCTCCAGCGCGCGGCCGTAGGCCGCCCGGGCGTCCTCGGCCCGGTCGAGCCGGCGGAGCAGCTCCGCGCGAGTCGAGTGCAGGTAGTGGTAGTTGTCGAGGTCCAAGCCCTCCACCAGGGCGATCGCGGCCTCGACATCTCCCGCCTCGGCGATCGCCGCGGCCCGGTTCAACTCCACGACCGGTGAGCCGGTGAGCCGGGCGAGCTCCCCGTAGAGCGCCGCGATCTGGGGCCAGTCGGGCGGATCGCCGGTGTGCAGGTCGGCGATCGCCGCCTGCAGCACGTAGTTGCCGCGGCCGCCGAGGGCGAGGGCGCGGCGGAGCGAGGTCCGGCCCTGCTCGATCAACTCCTGATCCCAGAGCGAGCGGTCCTGATCGCGGAGGAGGATCATCGTGTCCTCCGCGAACCGCGCCTCCCGTCGCGCGTCGTTGAGCAGCATCAGCGCGAGCAGCCCGTGCACCTCGGGCTCGTCCGGCATCAGCCCGGCGAGCGCCCGCCCCAGCCTGATCGCCTCGGCCGCGAGGTCCCCGCGCCCGCCGTAGCCCTCGTTGAAGATCAGGTAGACCACCGCCAGCACGGCGGCGAGGCGGTCGGGCAGCAGGTGTGCCGGTGGCACCCGGAACGGGATGCCGGCCGCCTTGATCTTGCGCTTGGCGCGAACGAGCCGCTTCGCCATGGTCGGCTCGGGCACGAGGAAGGCGCGGGCGATCTCCTCGGTGCTGAGGCCGCCGAGCGTCCGCAGGGTCAGCGCCACCTGGGCGTCGAGGGCGAGCGCCGGATGGCAGCAGGTGAAGACCAGCTCCAGGCGCTCGTCGGGGATCGTCGTCTCGTCCATCTCGTCCTCGGTTGCCTCGGGCACATCCAGCAGTCGGGTCTTCTCGGCGAGGGTGCGGTCGCGCCGGATCCGGTCGATCGCCCGATTGCGCGCCGTGGTCACCAGCCATGCGCGCGGGCTGTCGGGCTCCCCCTCGTGCGGCCAGCGCTCGGCGGCGATCGCGAATGCCTCCTGAGCAGCCTCCTCGGCGAGGTCGAAGTCGCCGAGGTAGCCGACCAGGTTGGCGAGGACGCGGCCCCACTCTTCGCGGAAGACCTGCTCGACTATGGCTAGCCCTCCCAGATCGGGCGCACCTCGACCGCGCCGCCCATGCGTGCGGCCGGGATCCGCGACGCGAGCTCGATCGCGGCGTCGAGGTCGTCCGCCTCGAAGGTCAGAAAGCCGCCGACCGCCTCCTTGACGGAGACGAACGGGCCGTCCGTGGTCAGGGTCTCCCCGTCCTCGACGCGGACGGTGGTCGCGGCCTCGGGGTTCTCCAGCCGCATGCCGGGCGTGACGCCGGGCGTCTTGCTGATCGCCTGCCAGTCGGCGGCGATGGACTTCTGCTCGTCCTCGGAGAGCTTGCCCCATGCCTCGGGGTCGTTGGGCGTCGCGGCGTCACCGTGGTGGATCAGCAGCAGGTACTTCATCGGCTTCCTCCTTTGGTGGGGATGATCGCTGCTGAGACGAACGGAGGGCGTCGAAATGGACAGCTCGCGCCGTCGCCCCCAAAGAGCCCGCAGGGGGGCCGGCGGATGCCCCAGTAGGGTGAGTCGGCGTCAACCACGGAGAAGGGAGGGCACCGATGCCCGAACGCGACGGATACATCCCCGGCGTTCCCTGTTACGTCGATACGAGCCAGCCCGACCCCGAGGCCGCGGTCGAGTTCTACAGCGGCCTCTTCGGCTGGGAGCTCGAGAACGTGATGCCGCAGGGCTCCGAGACCAGGTACTTCATCGCCCGGATCGACGGCAAGCGTGTCGCCGCGGTCAGCTCGATCCCGGAGGGCGCTCCGGAGCAGGCGGTGTGGAACACCTACATCTGGGTGGAGAGCGCCGACGAGACTGCGGCCAAGATCCGCGATGGCGGAGGCAGCATCGTCGCGGAGCCCTTCGACGTGATGGACTCCGGGCGGATGGCCGTATTCACCGATCCAGAGGGGGCGGCTTTCTGCGTCTGGGAGGCGAAGCAGGACAAGGGCGCGCAACTCGTCAACGATCCGGGGACGCTGACCTTCAACGGCCTCAACACCCGTGATGTGGACGGCGCGCAGAAGTTCTATGCGGCTG
>JBOGZI010000191.1:0-31491 GCA_050697275.1 Solirubrobacterales bacterium
GGGCGACGGCGAGCGGCCCCACCGGCGTCGCGATCGACCCCGCCGCCGGGCGGATCTACTGGGGCAACCTCACCAACAACACGATCTCCTTCGCCCGGCTCGACGGCACCGGCGGCGGCCAGCTGAACCTCGCCGGGGCGACGGCGAGTCAGCCGGTCTTCCCCGCTCTGCTCGAGGCCCCGGCCGGCGCCGGCGCGCCTCAGATCAGCGGCGGCGCGAGTGCCGGATCGACCCTATCCTGCTCGCAGGGCGCCTGGGCGCCCGACCTGCTCGGCTCCTTCCTCTACCGGGCGCCGCGGAGCTTCGCCTACCAGTGGCAGCTCAACGGCTCTGACCTCGCGGGAGCGACCGGGAGCTCTTACACCGCGGGCGCCCCCGGCTCCCACGCCTGCCGGGTGACCGCCACCAACCAGGCCGGGTCGGCCTCGCAGACCAGCGCCGCGCGCAACGTGAGCGTGGCGCCCGCAGCGCAGGGGAAGGACCCCAAGTGCCCGAAGCTCCGGAAGAAGCTGAAGCGCCAGGGGCGCAAGCTCTCGAGGGCGGTCTTGGAGAGCAAGCGCGCGCAGATCAAGGCCAACATCGAGGACACGAAGAAGAGGCTCAAGAAGCTCGGCTGCTGAGGCCCGCTCCGACTCCCGCTCTGCCTGCGCAGGAGCGGCGATGGGATCGAGGCTGTTGTGACTCCCTTCGCGTGGCACCGGAACTGACCAGGGTTGCGGATCCGCTCGGGGCGCGCTTCCCCTCTGATCCGGAAGCGGAACTACCTGGGCGCAGTCCAGCTCCGGCCAGGGTTCCATTCAGGGTTCCAATCTGCACGAAACTCGGGACAACTCAGAGCAACTGAAACCGCATGGGAATGCGGAAAAGCAAGTCCACGGCACCCGCGGACACTGGTAGCGCATCCCGCTGGGGGCGGGAAGGTCGCTGGTTCAAATCCAGTCGCCCCGACTTTTCCCTGGTATTCAGCGGGTTTCGGTGAATCGAGACCGGCAGAATGCTGCCGCAGCCGATCTAGACCGGGGGTCCCGTCCAGGCACGAGACCCCAAGTCTGATTCGGGCGAGGACACATTCGAGGGCACAATTTGCGGTCTCCGCAGGAGCCGGTCTAGCCTGAGTGTGTGTTGAGGGGAGCCGCCCGAGGGCACCGCCCGTGGCAGCGATCGAAAGCGGAAGCCAACGACTTGCCTTCTCGCTCTCGGCACTCTCGCAAGCACGCGAAACCGGGCGCCAGCCGTACCTGCGAATCAGCGCTCACGCTCTTGCCGCTAAGCAGCACTGCCGCCAGCACGATCGCATCGGGCGGGCCGGATGAAGCTCACCGAATCGCGCCGCCGAGCGGGCGAGCGGGCTGCGCCCGCCCCGTGCCCGACGGCCGAGAGTCAAATTCCCAAATGGCCAGACCCCGGACAATTAGCGGGCGCCGCGGAACCCGATGCTGCTGCTCGAGTTCGACGGCCGGAAGTTGAAGCCGTCGACCGTGAACGGCCCGGCGATCGCGCCGCTGCTGAAGTCCCCGCCACGGATCAGGGCACCGGGGCCCTGAGCGGTGGTCGAGGCGCCCGAGAGACACATTTGGTCGTTGCTGAACGCGCCCCAGCCCGGGCAGTCGGTGGATGCGGGCACCCAATCGGCGACCCACTCGTAGAGGTTGCCGACCATGTCGTTGGCGCCGAAGTTGGAGACGCAGCCGGGGTTGGCGCCGGTGTTTGCGATCAAGCCGGTTGAGACGTTGCAGGCGGTCGAGTCGGGGGTGCCGGCGACCGCCTGCTGCCACTCGGCGTTTGGGGGCAGGCGCTTGCCCGAGTTGGCGAGCGCCTGCTGGGCCTGGAACAAGGTGATGAAGCGCGAGGGGGCCCCGGGGACCGAGCGGGCGTAGATCTCCCCCGCGGTGCCCGCCTTGCAGCCCTGGCCGGTGTCGGTGCAGGCGGCGGGGTAGTTGTCCATCGTCGTGCCGTACTGGGTGCCGCCGGTGGGGGAGGACCAGACCGAGACCTCGTAGCGGTCGATGCAGACCGAGCCGGCGGCGACCATCGTGTCGCCGGAGCCGTTTCCCGCACACGCGGGGGCGGTGCCCGCGGGACCCTGCGCGCCCTGCTGGCCCTGGATTCCCTGGGCACCCTGGGGACCGGACTGCCGCTGCAGCGCCTCCAGCTGCTGCTGGAGCGCGGCTACCTGCCTCTTGAGCTTCTTGAACTTCTTGTTGCTGACGGCGCTCGCGCTCGCCCGTGGTCCCTGGTCGGAGCCCCCGGCGAGCGCGACCTGCGCAAGGAGCGCAGCCAAGACCACAGCTGCGAGGACGACAACCGGAGCCTGTCCCAACGGTCGATTCGAAGAAAGGCGGAGCATGGCAGCGATCGCGCGGGTGAGCTGGGTGCGCAGTGCGTTCAGCATGTGAGTCCCTTCGTTCTGGCTCTCGGCTTCGGCCTCCGGCCGTTGCCGCAGTCGGTTGGCGGGGGCCTCGCTGTGGGTGAAGTCGTCCAGGGCAGCGGCAGGTCGCCCGGCGAGGCGAGCCTTCTCGAGCTGCCCCAGGGGGTTCCGACGGATAAGCGTGTAGTGGCCGGGATCGAAGCGCCGCGTGCGCCGGCGAAACGGCCAGGTGAGGCCCGGCCAGATCGCCTGGTTGCGACCGCTGCGATCCAGGTACCAGCTGGCGCAGCCGCCGGCGTTCCAGACGCTCGGCTCGAGCCGCCGCTCGAGCCAGTGGTTGTAGGACTGCTGGGCGTCCGCCCGCACCTCAACGGAGGCGAGCCCGAGCTCGTCCATCGTCCGCAGGGCGGCGGCGACGTAGTTGATCTGCGATTCGATCATGAACACCACCGAGTTGTGGCCGAGCGCGGAGTTCGGGCCGAGCAGGCGGAACAGGTTCGGGAAGCCGGCGATCGTCGTCCCCAGGTAGGCCTGCGGGCTGCCGGCCCAGACTTCGGCCAGCGAGCGACCGGCGCCGCCGCGGATCCGGTCCGTAGCCGGCGACTCGAGGATCTCGAAGCCGGTGGCGAAGACGATCGTGTCGATCTCGCGCTTGCTGCCGTCGGCGGCGACGATCGAGCGCGGGCGGACCTCGGTGACAGCCTCGGCGATCAGCTCGACGTTGGGCTCGGCCAGCGCCGGGTAGTACTCGTTCGAGGGAAGCAGCCGCTTGCAGCCGAGTTGGTAGCTGGGCGTGATCTTCGCGCGCAACTCTTTGTCTCGGACCTGTCGGCGAAGTTGCCAGCGCGCGATCGCCTGCGGGATCCGGCCCGGCCACGAGTCGGCACGCCGAAACCCGATCGCGAGGCTCTCGCGTCCCCAGTAGATCGCCGCCCGCAGCGCGAGCTGGGCGGCCGGGAGCAGTCGGTAGATCCGCCGCTCGAGCGCGCTGATGTCGCGGTCGGTGCGCGGCACAACCCAGGGCGGCGTGCGTTGGTAGATCGTCAGAGTGCCGACCTGAGGCTGGATAGCGGGGACGATCTGGATCGCCGAGGCGCCGGTTCCGACGACGGCCACGCGCCTGCCGGTGAGGTCATGGCCGTGGTCCCACTCGGCGGAGTGGTACCACCGACCCTCGAACCGCTCGAGCCCCGGGATCGCCGGGACCCGGGGCTTCGAGAGCCCCCCGGTGGCGTCGACCAGATTCTCGGCGCAGAGGCGCCGCCCATCGTCGGCCTCGATCTCCCAGAGCTGGCGCTCGGGATTCCAGCTCGCCTCCCGCAGCCCGCCGTGGTAGCGGATGTGGCGAGTGACGCCGAAGCGCTCTGCGACGTCGCGCAGATAGCGCCAGATCTCGGGCTGGTAGGAGTAGGTCCGGCTCCAGTCGGGGTTCGGGGCGAACGAGAACGAGTAGAGGTGCGAGGGGACGTCGCAGGCGCAGCCGGGATAGGAGTTGTCGCGCCAGGTGCCGCCGAGGTCGCGCGCGCGCTCGAGCACGACGAAGTCCTCGATCCCCATCCGCCGCAGGCGGATCGCCATGCCGAGCCCCGAGAAGCCCGCGCCGCAGATCACGACCCGCACGCGCTCCTCGGGCCGGGTGGCCGCCTGGTTTCCGTTGCCCGCGCTCGTCTGCGTGGTGGTCACGGCGGGCAGCATCGCCCGCCCGATGGCTCATCCGCCAGACCGATTCAGGCTCACTTTCGGCTCGCGCCGGCGGTCGCTCAGGCGTCCACGCCGTAGAGCTCGCGCTGCCACAGCCAGGCCGTGATCCGCTCGATGCCGCGCTTGAGATGACGCTTATATGTGCTGAATGGCAGGTCGAGCGCCTCGGCGGCGAGCTCCTGCGTGCGGGCCGGGCGCAGGTAGGTTCGGGCGAGCGCCCGGTAGAGCTTCTCGTCGCGCGGGTCGCCGCGGAGCGCGTCCGCGGCCTCCTCGATCAGCTCCTGCAGCGCCTCGACGGGGGATGCCGTGGCGGCGCGGTCGCGGACTACGCGTGAGTGGAGCAGCGGGTTGGCGGCAAACACCTCGGGGCGGTGGAGGTTGCGGAGCGCGTCCCGCACTGCCTCGGCGAACTCGGGTGCCGAGAGCGCGACGATCGCGGTGGGCGCCGGCGTCTCCGGGTCGAAGCCGGCGGCGATCTGGCGGCGATCCCCCAGCTCGATCCACTCGTCCAGGCTGCGCTGCCGCCAGTCGTGGCCGAAGACGCCGTAGCGCCGCCCGCCGACCTCGAAGTCGGCCTCGGGCACCCGCTGGTGGTCGATGTAGGACATGAACGGCTCGATCCGGTCGGGATCCGCCCAGAAGCCGATGAACTCCCACGAGGGTTGGGAGGAGCTGAACACGCGCTCGACCCAGGCGCCCGCGATCGCGCTGTAAGAGGCGGAGGGTCCCTGGTAGGTCTCGCGGTCGACGTAGAAACGCGAGGCGGATACGTCCTCGCCCGGCCGCGGTGGACCGTGACTCTGCGCATAGGCCCACATCGCCGCGGTGCCTGGGTCCGCGGCGATGTCGGCCTCGCTGGCCTCGTGGAGCGCGAGGATGCCTGCGAAGCCGAGCGGTTGCGTTCCGCCCGCGCGCAGGACCCAGAAGGACTCGGGCTGTCGGTCCAGCCAGTGGGCGACGAGCTCGCTCGACTCAGAACCCTCGTGGAGAGCCGTCATCTCCAGGATCGGCTCGCGGTCACCGGGGCGCAGGAGGTCGTAGTAGACGCTGCCGTAGCTCTTCCACTCGATGAAGGCGGCCGTGAACGGGTTCGTGCGCTGGAGGAACACATAGTCGGTGGCCGCCCGTTGCCGCTCGGGACCCTCGGCCGCGCGAACGCGGCGAACCACGTCCGCGTGGACGCGACCATGGAGATCCTCGTAGGCAGCGGCGTTACGCCAGCGCAGATCGGCTTCGAGCACGTCACGGGCGAGGTCGTGAGGAAAGATCCCCTGGGCCGTCTCGTCGATGAACGACAGCCCGCGTAGCCATCCGAACAGCTCCGTGGCGTCCTCGCCGTCGAGCGCCTCTCGCACCAGGTGCTCGGTGGTGAAGCGGGCGTGAGCACAGACCTGGAGCGCTTGGCGATGGCGGGCGCTCGGGACGCCCTCCAGGAAGGACTGGAGCAGCGTTCGCACCAGGTCCGGCGCGTCGCCAAGGCCGGGCGGGAGCGTCGCCTCCGACTCGTCCTCCCGCTGAGAGACCAGCTCCGAGATCAGCGAAAGCGCCAGCGGGTGGCCGCGCGTGAGCTTGAGGGCGCCCTTGTGCAGGCCTACGGGAATCCCCTCGTCCGCGAGGTAGGCGCGCACATCGTCGGGGGGCAGATTCCGAAGCGAGACGATCCGCCGCAGCTCGCGCCAGCCCGGGTCGGCGAGCCAGTCCGGGGGTGGTGGATTGCGCCCCGCGAGCACGACGAGCGTGCCTGCCGCCAAGGCGGGAAGAAAGCGCTCCCGAATCCAGGCGTCGATCGGGGCCGCCGCCTCGTAGGTATCGAGGAGCAGGACGCGCTGGCGTCCCGCGGATAGGACCTCAAGCGGTGGGATGTCGTCGGGGAGTCCAAGAGGCGCGGCAAGCTCCGCGAGAACCGCAGCGGGGGTCGGGGCAACCCCGCTCAGGTCGACGCGCACCGTGTCCACGCCCGCGCCGCTCGCGATCTCGGCAAACCTCTCCAGCAGCGCCGATTTGCCGACGCCCCCCGGACCGTGAACGAACAGCACCGAGAACGCCGACTCCGCGCCCTCGACAGCCTCCCGAAACAACTCGAGTTCGGCAGCGCGGCCGACGAATCGACGGCGGCGGGCTCGTTGCACCCGGTCGGAAAGGGTCTCCGCCGAAGGGACGCCGGGTTGCTGTGGACCCGTCGCGGGACGCACTCTGCCGATGATAGGGGCGCCGTCCGGCGGCAACCACGGAGGCTCCTGAAGCGTGGCGAGCGGACGATCTCTGGCTGGAGCGTCTGCTCCTCGCGAGGAGGATCTTCGGAACGGCGCCGCCGTTGCCTCAACCGACAGGGACGGAGCTGCCCGGGCGTGGGCATCCGAGCGCCCGCTTGGCGCGAGGGGGAAACGCGCCGGCAGGCGCCTACCATGGGTCGATGGGCGAGGCGGACAACGTCGACCTCGAGGAGATACGTCGCAACTTCGAGGCGATCGGGGAGCGCGACTGGGAGACTGCGCAAACGCTTCTCCACCCCGACATCAGGTGGCGCGACCCACCCGAGGTTCCCGACTCAGCAGTTCACCGCGGCCGGGAGGCGGTCCGCCGCTACTGGGAGGAGGAGCTGTTCGACTCGTGGTCGACCTGGCACCTCGAGCTCGAGGACTTGATGCGGGCGGGGGATCACATCCTCGCCGTCGTGCGGCTGCACGCGACCGCGAGGCACACGGGAATCGAGGAGAACATCGAGCTCTTTCAGGTCTTCACATTTAGGGACGGGCTCGCCGTCGAGCAGCGGGCGTTCTTCGATCGCGCCCAGGCGCTCGATGCGGCCGGGATCGACCCACCGAGCAGCTGAACCAGGGACGAGAGGGATCGCCCGCGACCGCTCCTGCTTCGCGCGAGAAGCGAGCGCGAAGTGCGCTTCCGTTTGATCTAAAGGGTAATTCGGTCAGCCGACCCTGAGGTACTGCCGAAGCGCCTTTCGAATCACTGTGGACGTCGTCTCGTCATCGCGGTCAGCGCGCTTGGCAAGGGCATCTCTTAGCTCAGGCTCCAAGCGCACCGACTCGACCGATGCCGGCGCCGAACCGATCGCGGGTCGTCCAGGCCTGCGCCGAAGGGTCTCCTCGATGTCGTAGCCGGCCTCGGCCTTCTTGGCCAGCTTCTCGACCATCTTTTCGGTGAGCGGCTTGCCACTCGCCATCTTCCCGTGCGTCTTCCTCGTCGCCATCTCAGTCTCCGGGCAGCAGGCGCCGGTACTTCGGCCGCATCCTCATCGCGTGGATATCCACCAGGAAATTGTATTACGAAACTCGGCAACTCGGGGGCACATTCGAGGGCACAATCTGCACGAAACTGAGGCCAACTCGGACCAACTCGAACCGCATGGGAATGCGGAAAATCAGCTGAACAGCACTCCTACACGCTGGTAGCGCATTCGGCTGGGGGCCGAAAGGTCGCTGGTTCATCCAGTCGCCCCGACTGAAACCCCTGCTAACGCGGGGATCTTCTCTTGCCGCCCAAGATCCAATTTCCGCGTGGGGTCCAACTTCACCAGCCGGGCCCGGTTCTAAGCCCGCAACCAGGCACAAGCTCGGGCCGTCGCGCACCAGCGACCATTGGGTCACGGTGATCTCAGCCTGCGCAAGCTTTGCGATCTGGTGTCGGGCCGATCACAGATGGGCAAAAGGCCCCATCGACCCAGGCTATGCAGGAAGGCAAGATGGCCTCATGTCAATGGCCGCCCGAGCAGGGATCCTCTACGAGCTTGATCGCACGGCGCGAAGGCCGCCGGTATCACCGGTGCAAGCGATCATCACCCGCGATGGGCAGCGTGCGCTGCGGGCCGAGTTGTCCCGGCTTCGCCGCCAGCTCGAATCTGATTTCGCAGCCCGTCTCGTTGAAGCGCGGACTTTCGGCGACAGTGCCGAGAACGACGACTACCTGCAGATCAAGGAGGAGGAGACGGTCGTCACGTCGCGGATCCTCCAGCTTGAGGCCGTGCTTCATTCGGCAACGGTTGTCGAAGAGCCCAAGCGCGCCGATGGAATGGTCGCGATCGGGACCATCGCCAAGGTCGAGGACCTCGCTTCCGGACAGGTTCGAGAGCATCGGTTGGTTGGCGGATATGAGCCGCTCGACCGAGACGACGTCTCAGCGAATTCGCCGATCGGGCGAGCCTTGCTTGGGCGAGCTGCCGGCGAAGAGGTGACGGTGACACTGCCAAATGACACCGAGCGGACACTGAGGATCGCCGCCGTTCGCCTGCCGCATTACAGCTAGGGCTCGACCAGCCCGCGCTTGATCGCGTAGCGGGTGAGTTCGACCCGGTTTCGCATCCCGAGCTTCTCGAGGATGTTGTCGCGGTGGCGGTCGACGGTGTTCTTCGCGATCACCAGCGTCTGGGCGACCTCCTCGCTGGTCAGGCCCTCGGCGATCAGCTTGGTTACCTCGAGCTCGCGGGGGGTGAGGGGGTCGGTTGGGGTCTCCTCACCCCGGCTGGCGCGATCGAGATAGTCCCTGACCAGTGCCGACGCCGCCGCCGGATAGATGAACGGCTCCCCCCTCATCGCCGCGCGGCAGGCGTCGATCAGGTCGCGGTTGGCCGCCGACTTCAGCACGTAGCCCGAGGCGCCGGCCTTAAGAGCTTCGAAGAAGTACTGCTCGTTGTCATGGACCGAGAGCATCAGAGTGCGGAGTTCGGGCCGTCGCTGGTGCAGTTCGCCGGCGACTTGGAGCCCGGTCAGACGGGGCATCGAGACGTCGAGGACCGCTAGGTCGATCTCCTCCTTGATGCCAGCCTCAAGAGCCTCCGCGCCGTCATCGGCCTCGGCGACCACGGCCAGGTCGGGCTCGGAGTCGAGGAGCATCTTCAACCCTCCTCGGACCAAGGCATGATCGTCGGCGAGGAGAATTCGGGTGCGAAGAGGGATGGGCATCATGCGGCCTCTAAGGGGACCCGGAGGCTGACTGTGGTTCCGCCTCCCGACCCTGAGTCAATCGACAGTGAGGCACCGACCAGCAACGCCCGCTCGCGCATGCCCTCGATCCCGATCGTCTCGCCGCCCGGCCGCTCGGGCATCCCGCGCCCGTCATCGCTGACCTCAAGTTCGATTCCATCTGCTGAGCTCCGAACGGCGAGCAGGCAGCGGGTCGCCTTGGCGTGACGAAGCACGTTGGTCAGCGCTTCCTGGGCGACTCGGTAGATCACCAGCTCGAGCTCTGAAGAGAGCGCCGGCAGACGCTTGGAGAAGTCGCGTTCTATCTGCAGCCCGCCCTGGCGAGCCGCCCGCGAGCTGAGCGCGATCAGGGCATTGATCAACCCGAGGTCGTCGAGCGCCTCCGGTCGCAGCTCCCGGGCGATCCGGCGGATCTCATCGAGCGTCGAGCGAAGCTCCGCGCCGAGCTCCGCCATGCGCTCGCGTTCGGACTCGGGCCCTTGCGTTGCCATGCGCTCGATCTCGAGGGCCACCGCCGTCAAGGTCTGGCCGGCCTCGTCATGCAGCGCTCGGGCGATGCGAAGTCGTTCTCCCTCCTGGGCGAGGAGCGCGGCCCGGGCACCCGCCCGGCGTTCCTCCGCTAGGCGCTCGAGCATGTCGTTGAAGGAGTTGACGAACGTCGCCAACTCCGCGCTCGGAATCGGACCGACGAGCATCGATGCACTTGGGTCGCGCAGGTCGACTGCCTCCATCTGGGCCGCGAAGCCACGTAGCGGCGTGAAAGCTCGACGGAGGAGCAGCACATTGATGGCGACCATCATGGCCAGGCCGGCGGCGAGGATCGCGGCTTCGACCGGGCGCGGTGGCGCGTGGAGGGTGATAGGCGTCACCATCAACAGAACGAAGATCAGCGCCAGGACGGCGACGTTGGGGAGGACGGCCCGTCGAACGATCGAGGGTCGCTGCGACACCGTCGCGTGATCTTTGAAGGTCATGGACTAACGAAAGCACGGCCTGCCGACCGGCGCGGGAGGGATACGCCGGTCGGCTTGGGGCCGCTTGAGCTCGGTCAGGAATCGATGGCTGAGTTCGCCGTTTTCACCGCTGACTTCAGCTCGTCGCTGCGGTTGTGGCCGTAGAGCGGACTGTGACCGTCCTCAATCAGCAACGAGGCCATCGCCAGCCCGCGGACGCCGTAGGGCCCGTCGCCTCGCAGCTTCTCGGCCAACTCGGTCAGCTCACGGCGGTTGGCCTGCACTCGGTAGCGGTCGAACGGCGAAATGGAGATCGAGACGGGGGCGCCGGGGCCGATTGTCGTCAGGCGAAACAGGTTGTCAATCGCGGTGGCGAGCCGCTCGCGCTCCTTTGGTGCGCGGAGCTGTTGCGCCCGCACTGCGAGCTCCTCCGTGCTTGTCGGAGCTCCATCGGCCAGGGCCGCATCGAGCTCGGGCCTCCTAAGGCGCACTCGCAGACGCACCCACCATGATGGCCCGCGCTTCCGATCGGGTCGATCAGCGGATGGCGCCTTCATCGGGACCAACGGTCCCATGTATCCGGCAGACATTTCCTTGTCCTTTCTTCGGGGCTTGATGTGTCCACATCACAAGGCTGCTCCTCTGGGACCCGAATCGGAATGGGGCGAACCGCCCATTTACGGGGCGGCGGCACGATGCGAGCCTGGCTGTATGGAAACGACGACTCCAGGCCTGGCTGCCGACCAGCCGATGGAAAAGCTGACGATTCGCTGCCATCCCGCCGTGCCGATTGACTCGGTTGAGCTCGAGCGCTGGTTGAGAGCCCAGGTCAACGAACTCCGGGCCGGCGCGCCGCGGGCGATCATCCGTCTCTCCCGCCTCACCCAGGAACTCCCCAACAGCGAGGCCGAGATTGGCTGGCTACTTGAGTTGGAGATGCCCGAGGGGTCGCCACTCCGAGGCCGGCTGGCCGAGGCGTTGGCAGATATGCGGATGCTTGGCATTGAGCCGACGGCGCTCACCCCGCTCGACTCAACTCCCAAAAGCGCAGGTATCGAGTGAGCCCCCCGGCCAAGCGCGTCCTGGTCGTAACCAACGAGGACCTCTCCGACGCCAACGAGGTTCCCGCAGAGATCCGCCCGCTCGTCGAGGCGGCCGAGGAGGTCTACGTGATCGCGCCGACCCTGACGACCTGGCTTCAGTGGGTCGCCACCGATATCGACGGCGCCCGCGTCACGGCGGACCGGCGGCTGCGGACCGTCTTCGACCACATGCATGCCCACGGTCTGAAACCGCGCGGTACGGTCGGAGCTGAGGACCAGGTCGTTGCGATCGCCGATGCTCTGGCCGACTTCGATCCTGATCTGATCGTGCTCAGGCTCCATGCTCCCGGGGGTGACCACGAGAACTGGCACGAGCACCGGATTGGCGAGCGAGTCCGCTCGCACTTCGAGTTGCCGACGGTGGTCTTCTTCTTTGACGATGAAGGCCAGGTCATCGGCCGTGAGGAGGCCTAGGGGCAATGGATGTTCGCCTGAAGCGCGCCTATGAGCCTGTCGCCTCCTCGGACGGCTATCGGATTCTGATCGACCGCCTCTGGCCCCGTGGAGTCTCTCGCCGGCGCGCCAGGCTCGACGAGTGGGATAAGGCGCTGGCGCCGAGCGCTGAACTCAGGCGCTGGTTCGGCCATGAGCCGAGCCGCTTCGAGGAGTTTCGGCGCCGCTACCTCGAGGAGCTTCGCCGGCAGCGTCCTCGGATTGCCGAGCTCCGGCGCCTGGCCCGGAAGGGCACGCTGACCCTGGTCTACGCGGCGCACGACTCCGAGCACAACGACGCTGTCGTTCTCGCGGAGGTCCTGCGGCGCGGTCTCCCGAAAGCGGATGCAGCTGAGACACTGACTCGGTTGTGAAGCGTTCCGAGGCCCTGCGCTCGCTCTCTCGTGATCATCATCAGGCCCTGGTGGTCGCCCAGGGCCTGCGGCGGACGAGCAACGCGGCCGAGGCAGCTGGGGCCTTCTTGCAGTTCTGGAAGCAGAGCGGTGAGTCTCATTTCCGGGTGGAGGAGGAGGTCCTCCTGCCCTGCTGGGCGCTGCTCGGAACGGTTGACGATCAGGCGGCGGCCCGCCTTGCCCGAGAGCACCTGAGCATCCGCGCCAAGGCGCTGGCGTTGGAATCGCGGACCGCGACCCTCGAAGAGATCAGTTCCCTCGGCGAGGAGCTCGAGGCCCACGTCCGCTTCGAGGAGAGGGAGTTGTTTGCCCTGCTTGAAGAGAATCTCGGCGACGAAGAGCTCGAACAACTGGCCCGAGTCGTCTCCGAGGCCGAGACCCAGCCGGCTTAGTAGGCACCCGGCGCAGGCCGCAGCCTGCGCCGGGGCGACGGGCCTCAGACCCGAACGCTGAGGCCGGGCGAGTCGTACTTGCTCGCCAGCCGGGCCAGAGTCAGAGCAGCGAGCAGCAGGCCGAAGTCCCGCAGCGCGATGTCGTAGTAGCCCGAGAGGGTGAGCAGGTTGACGACGATCCCGCCGAGCCAGGCTGCGACGAGATAGGCCCCGTAGCGGGGCTTGAGGGCGACGGCGATGCCGGCGACGATCTCGATCACGCCGACCGCGTACATCGCCTCGGCGCCACTGCCCGGAACCATGTCGTTGATCCAGGGCGCGAGGTAGATCTCCCAGTTGACCATGACGTCGAAGAACTTGTCGAGGCCAAAGAGGATCGGGGCCGCGGCAAGGCCGATCCGGAGCAGCCAGAACGCCTGATAGGCGGGATCGTCCTTGAGACGATCGGCCACGCGCGGGACGCCGATTGTGGGCGCTCGGCCCGGAACAGTTGCGGTTTCCATACGGTCTCCTTTGATCGGGGTTGGTATCGATCGAGTATCTGACGCAACCCCGGGGTGAGCAATGGGGGCAAAAGCCCATCTCGCCGCCAGCATTCTGAGATGAGGATTAACACCCATTGCCGCGCCGGCCCTGGTGCGGCACGGTCTCAGACACCAATCTGGAGGTGAAGGTGTTCGAGATCATTGGCATCGCAGGAATCGCGATCGCCGTCTTGGCGTACCTGCCTCAGGCCGTCCACCTCGCGCGCGAACACTGCTCCGCGGGGGTCAGCGAGCGGGCCTGGGGCATGTGGCTCGTGAGCAGCCTGTTCGTCGGCGCACTCGCGCTCCACCGTGCCGACCCGGTCTTCATCCTGCTCCAGCTCAGCACCCTGACCTCGGCGACGGTCATCCTCGTCCTGGCGCGTCGGTATCGGGGGATGACTTGTCCCACCCATGCGCCCTTGGCGGACGGCCGCCCAGTTCACCCGCCAGCGGTTAATGGGCGTGGGCAAATGAGGGTTAACACCCATTGGCGACCGGCCCCTGGTGCTGGAGAGTCTGGGCGACGGCAATCCGGCCGTGACCCGCACAGAAAGGAACGACGATGAATGCCCAAGCCGAGACCTTCGTCATCGTCGGCGCCGGCCTGGCCGGGGCCAAGGCCGCCGAGACCCTTCGCGAGGAGGGCTTCGACGGCCGGCTGATCCTGCTCGGCGACGAGCCCGAGCGGCCCTACGAGCGGCCGCCGCTCTCCAAGGACTACCTGCGTGGCGAGGCCGAAGAGAGCCCCTACGTGCACGCCAAAGCGTTCTATGAAGAGAACGGAATCGAGCTCTGGACCTCCACCCGGGTCACCGGAATCGATCCCCGCCTCCGCGAGCTGCTGCTGGAGGGGGATCTACGGATCGGCTATGACCGCCTCCTGGTCGCCACGGGGGCCCGGCCCCGTCGACTCGACGCACCGGGCGCCGAGCTCAACGGCATCCACTATCTCCGCACCCTCGGGGACAGCGAGCGAATCGGGGAGCGAATCGCGGACGGTCAGCGGCTGGTGGTGATCGGCTCCGGCTGGATCGGCGCCGAGATCGCCGCCTCCGCTCGCCAGAAGGGATGCGAGGTGACGCTGCTGGAGATGGCCTCCCTCCCCCTGGAGCGGGTGCTGGGTCCGGAGCTCGGCCGCATCTATCTCGATCTTCACCGCGACCATGGGGTCGAGTTCCTTCCCGAGACGACTGTCGAGCGGTTCGAGGGTCAGGACTCCGTCGAGCGGGTCATTACCCGTGACGGCGCCTTGATCGAGACCGAGTTCGTCGTGGTCGGCGTGGGCGTCGCGCCTCGCACCGGTCTGCTCGAGCACGCCGGTCTGCGGATCGACAACGGCGTCGTCGTCGACGAGCACCTTCAGGCCAGCGCACCGGGCGTCTTCGCTGCCGGCGATGTCGCCAATGCGCGACACCCCTTCTTCGGGCGCCACCTTCGAGTCGAGCACTGGGCCAATGCTCTGCATCAGGGACCCGTCGCGGCGAAGAACATGCTCGGCAAGGTCGAGGCCTACGACGAGATCCCCTACTTCTTCTCCGATCAGTACGAGACGGGGATGGAGTACTCCGGCTACGCGACCGAGTGGGACGAGGTCGTCTTCCGCGGCGACGTCGCCCAGCGCGAGTTCATCGCCTTTTGGCTCAAGGACGAGCGCCTCGTCGCCGGCATGAATATGAACGTCTGGGACGTCAGCGAGCCGATTCGAGACCTGATCCGCTCGAAGCAAGCGCTCGACCGCCGCGATCTCGCCGACCCCGACGTCCCGCTGCCGGAGTTGCTCGTCCCGAAGGCCGACGCCAGCGATGAAGACAAGGAAGAGATGCTGGCCCTGGGCGCCTGGGCATCCGAGGGGGGATCGTTTTGAACCGGCTGCAGCGCCTGCAGCGGGCTGGTGTATCGATCTGGCTCGATGACCTCTCCCGCGAGCTGCTCGAAAACGGGGTCTTCGCACGCCTGGTGACCGACTTGGCCGTCACCGGGGCCACCTCGAACCCGACGATCTTCGCCAAGGCGATCACAAGCTCCGACTACGACTCTCAGATCCGCAGGGCCCTCCACTCGGGCGGAGCCGATCCGCGGGAGCTCTTCTTCGAGCTGGCCCTGGAAGACGTCCGCCGCGGCACCGACCTGCTGCGCGCCGTATATGAGCTCAGCGACGGGCGCGACGGGTTTGTCTCGTTCGAGTGCACCCCCGACCTTGCCGATGACGCCGAGGCGACGGTCGCCCAGGCCCTCGAGATCCGAGATCGGCTCGACGTGCCGAATCTCCTGATCAAGGTCGCGGCAACCGACGCCGGGATAACGGCGATTGAGGAGCTAACGGCGCGTGGCGTCAGCGTCAACGTGACCCTGCTCTTCTCTCTGCGCCGATACGAGCAGGCGATTGGCGCCTACTGGGATGGCCTGGAACGGCGGGCGGGCGCCGGCAAGCCGCTTGCCGATGTCTCCTCGGTCGCCTCCTTCTTCGTCTCGCGGGTCGATGCCGAGGTCGACCCCCAGCTCGGACCTGATTCCCCCCTGCGTGGGCGGATCGCGATCGCCAACGCCCAGCGTGCCTACGCGCGCTACCTCGAAGCCCTTGCCGGACCGCGCTGGAGGAGACTCGAGGCTCTCGGCGCCCGACCGCAGCGGCCGCTCTGGGCGAGCACCGGGACCAAGGACGTCACCTACTCCGACGTTCGCTACGTCCAAGAGCTGATCGCCCCTGGCGTCATCAACACGATGCCGTTGGAGACGCTGCTGGCCTTCCTCGGTCATGGCGACGTTGCTGGCTCGCTCGGCACCAAGGCAAGCACCGCCGATCAGCTGCTCGGCGAGCTGGCCGAGGCCGGTGTCGACCTCGACGCCGTGACCGAGAGGCTCGAACGCAATGGTGTGGAATCCTTCCGCGATTCCTACCGCGAGCTGTTGTCCTGCATCGAAACCCGTGTTGGCGAGTTGAGCCCCCAGCCTGAGGAGCCAATGGCCGTGCTGGCCGGGACGAGCCGATGAGTACTCGCAACGGGCACGCCCCGGCTCTCGCCGCTTCGAAGGCACCGGAGCGTCTGCTGCGGGCGGTGGCCGAGCGGAAGGGCGTGGACCTTGGGGCCGCCGAAGAGGCGGCCCGCGGGCTGCTCAGAGCCCTCGGTAAGGAGCCCGACTCCGAGCACTTGCGGGAGACGCCCCGCCGGGTCGCCCAGGCCTATGCGGAACTGCTCTCTCCGGTGCCCTTCGAGGCAACAACCTTTCCCAACGAGGAGGGCTACGACGAACTGGTTCTGGTCCGCGACATTCCCTTCCAATCGCTTTGCGCTCACCATCTGCTCCCTTTCCACGGAACCGCTCACGTCGCCTACCTGCCCGGCGAGCGGATCATCGGTCTCTCCAAGCTCGGTCGGGTCGTTGATCTCTTCGCTCATGATCTGCAAGTGCAGGAGCGATTGACGACACAAGTCGCCGATTGGGTCGAGGAGAAGCTCGCGCCGCGCGGCGTCGGAGTGATTGTCGAAGCCGAGCATCTCTGCATGTCGCTCCGCGGCGTTCAGAAACCCGGCGCCTCGACGGTGACCTCGGCGTTGCGGGGCCTGATCAGGGACGACCCCCGAACGAGACAGGAGTTCCTGAGCCTGGCTGCCGCCGGCGGATGATTTGATCGGGGCCCCTGTGAGCCTCACCGCAACCAAAGGACGGAGCCCGCAGCCAGGGACCCCGGTCAAACGAGTCGGTGGATATGCGCCGATCAGCGACTATGCGGCCGTTGGTGATGGCCGCGCCGTCGCCTTGGTGGCTCGGGATGGCTCGATCGACTGGCTCTGCCTGCCCGATCTCGACTCCCCCAGCGTTTTCGCCGCGGTCCTTGACGCTGAGCGAGGCGGCTCGTTTCGCCTCAAGCCGACCGTCCCGTTCCGCGTCTCGCGCCGGTACCTATCCGAGACCAACGTCCTCCAGACCACCTTTCACACCGCCGAGGGGTCGGTGTGCGTCACCGATGCAATGACCCTGCCCCTCGCGGGGGTCGCGCCAGCGCGAGAGATTGCCCGCCAAGTCGAGGGCCTTGCCGGCGCGGTGCCGATGCGTTGGTCGGCTGAGCCGCGCTTCGATTACGGACGGGCGCGGACCCGCCTTGGCTGGCGGGGCCCAATCCCGGTCGCCACCAGCGGGCAACGGGCCCTCGCCTTCTGTTCCTGGGGCGCCGGTGAGCCCGAGATCGCGGGGGGCGCGATAGAGGCCACCTTCTCGATCAAAGCCGGCGAAGAGGCGTTGCTCGCAATGAGCGTCGCTCATGGCGACCCTTTGGTCTTTCCTCCTCGTGGTGAGGTCCTCACCCGGCTACGGGCCAGCGCGGCGTACTGGCGCAAGTGGGTCGATAACCGTCACTACGAGGGGCCGTGGCGCGACTCAGTACTCCGGAGTGCGCTCGCGCTCAAGCTGTTGATATTCGCGCCCTCGGGCGCTGTCTCCGCGGCGCCGACGAGCTCGCTGCCGGAGGCGATCGGGGGGACGCGGAACTGGGATTACCGGTACTGCTGGATCCGCGACGCCTCGGCGACCCTCGCCGCCCTCATGCGACTTGGCTGTCCGGCTGAGGGCGAGGCCTTCTTCTGGTGGCTGATGCACGCCTCGCAGCTGACCCATCCGCGGTTACAGGTGCTCTACCAGCTAACCGGCGGATCGCACGCCCCGGAGCGAGAGCTGGAGCTGGCCGGTTACCGCCACTCCCGACCGGTCCGGGTAGGGAACGGCGCGGTGAAGCAGGAGCAACTCGATACCTACGGCCATCTGCTGCACACGGCCTGGCTGTATGCCGACGCCGGCGGAGCACTGAGCGGCGATGCCGCAAAGCGGCTCGCCAGGACCGTTGACCTGGTCTGCGACCGCTGGCGGGACCCCGACTCCGGCATCTGGGAGGTGCGCAGCTCTCCTCGCCATTTCACGCAGTCCAAGATGATGTGCTGGATAGCGCTCGATCGCGCTGAGCGGCTCGCCGAGAGCGGCGCCATCCCCGGGGACAACGCGGCGACCTGGCGGCGCGAGGCTGGAGACCTGCGCAGGTTCGTTCACGAGCGCTGTTGGTCCGAGCGCCGGAAGAGCTACGTTCGGGCACCAGGAATGGAGGAGGCAGATGCAAGCTTGCTCTTGCCGGCGATCCTCGGCTATGGCGGAGTTGAGGAGAAGAAACGGTTAGCTCAGACGACGACCTGGATCCGCGAGCAGCTCGGCGCTGGTGCTTTGCTCTATCGCTACCGCGGCGAGGACGGGGTGGCAGGTTCGGAAGATGAAGGGGCGTTCCTGACGTGCTCATTCTGGCTGGTCGAGGCCCTCGCTCGCCTGGGCCAATCGGCGGAAGCGACCGAGCTGATGGACGAGCTCGTTAGCCGCTCCAATGACGTTGGGCTCTATGCAGAAGAAATCGATCCGCGAAACGACGAGTTCGTAGGCAACTTCCCCCAAGGTCTTGTCCACCTCGCATTGATAAACGCCGCCGCGACCCTCGCCGAAGGACGGACGGGATGACGATTCTTGGCGCCTTGGCCGGCGGCTTCATCGGCACCCTCGTGCTGACGACCGGACTTCGCGCGGCCACCGAGCTCCGGCTGACCCGGATCGACCTCCCATTCCTGCTTGGCAGCGCCTTCAGCGAGGATCGGCTTCGGGCTCAAGCGCTCGGCTACGGGCTTCACTTTGCCTTCGGCCTCTTCTTCGCCTCCCTCTACTTCCTGGTCTTCAAGGCAATTGATGAGAGCAGCTGGTGGCTCGGAGCGTCACTGGGACTGCTGCACGCTCTCTTCGTGGGCAGTGCCCTGGTCAACATCGTCTTGCCTCTCGTTCACCCGCGGCTGGCCACGACCTTCAGCGCTGCCCACGACAGCCCGCTTCTGGAACCACCCGGTTTCCTTCTCCTCAACTACGGCTACAGCACGCCGCTCGTGATGATCGTCGTCCATGTCGTCTACGGTGCGATCGTCGGGGAGTTCGTCTCGCTTTCGGATTCTTGACGGGGTAGCGGGTGCCAGACGGCAGGAGTACGCTGGGCCGAACCGGCCACACTCTCCAGCCTGAAGGTAACCCATGGCCACGCGTACCGGCACGCGCACCACGCCGCTGATTCCCACAGGCACCTGGACCGTCGACCCGGCGCACTCCAGCGTGGAGTTCTCGGTCAAGCACATGGGCATCGCCAACGTGCGCGGCAAGTTCACCGAGTTCGAGGGCACGCTCGAGATGAAGGAGAACCTGAGCGACTGCCGAGCGCACGGCACCGTCAAGGTGGCGTCGATCGATACCGGCGAGCTCCAGCGCGACGACCACCTGCGCTCACCCGACTTCTTCGACGCGGAGCAGTTCCACGAGATCACCTTCGAGTCGACGCACGTCGAGGCGATCGACGACGAGTCCTCGCGCGTGACCGGCAACCTCACGATGCACGGAATCACCAGGGAGATCAAGCTCGACGTGCTGATCCAGGGCACGGATACCGATCCCTGGGGAAACACGCGCGCTGGCCTCGAGGTAGTCGGCACACTCAACCGCAGCGACTTCGACATGAAGTTCAACCAGGCGCTCGGCAGCGGGAACGTGCTCGTCGGTGACAAGGTCAAGATGGCCTTGGAGATCTCCGCGGTCCTGGAGACCTGACCGCAGCTCAGCCGCACGCCCCCCGCCCCCCTCGGCGCGGACACCGCTCTTCCACTCGCCATGAATGCCATCATCAATGCCGTGGAACGTCCGCTCTCAGCCCAGCCACCAGAGAATCGGGACCCGGAGACGGACGAGCCTGGCCAGTCAGCCGCGATATTCGGCTCGACGGTCGACGAGATGAGCATGTGCTCCTTCCCGGCCAGCGATCCGCCTGCGATTTGGACCTGGGAGACGCACCCGGCCCCGGCGGGCAAGAAAGGCGGCGATCGGGATACGCAGCCGAGGGAAACCGACCGCTAGAGCGAGGGCGGGAACAAGACCGGGTGGGCCTTCAAACCGACTCGGGGCGCTGAAGAGTTTCGGGGCGTAGGTCGAGCCTGCGGATCAGCTGGGCGTTGATCGCGACGACGATAGTCGAAAGGCTCATCAGGACAGCCCCGAGGGCAGGCGGCAGTATGAACCCGGCCGGCGCGGCTACCCCGGCCGCCAGAGGGATCGCGACGACGTTATAGCCGGCGGCCCAGCCCAGGTTCTGGCGCATCTTGCGATACCCGGCCCGCGAGAGCTCGATGACACCGATCACACCACGGGGGTCATCGGAGGCGAGCACGACCCCTGCCGACTCGATCGCGACGTCGGTTCCAGCGCCGATGGCGATGCCGACGTCCGCCCGCGCCAACGCGGGGGCGTCGTTCACGCCGTCGCCGACCATGGCGACGACCTGGCCGCGCTCCTGAAGCTGCATGACGTGGGCCTCCTTGTCCTCGGGCAGGACCTCCGCGAAGACCTCGTCGATGCCGAGATCTGCCGCTACGGCCTCGGCGACCTGGCGCGCGTCGCCGGTGATCATGGCGACACCGACGCCGAGCACGTGGAGCCGCTCGACTGCCTGATGGGACGCCGGCCGCACCAGATCCTCGAGGGCGAGCGCGCCCTCGACCCGCCCCTGACGGACGACGTGCAATACGGCGGCGCCCCTCTCGCCCCAGTACTCAAGCTGGCCTTGAAGCTCAGCGGGGCTTTCCAGGGCCAAATCGTGAAGTAGGGCCGGGCCGCCAACCGCCACGCGCTCGCCGGAGACGCTCGCCTCGACGCCGCGACCCGGCCGCGACCTGAAGTCCTCCGCCCGAGGCACTCGACCGCGCTCGTCGGCGGCAGCGAAGATCGCCCGGGCAAGTGGGTGCTCGCTCTCCGACTCGACCGCAGCGGCAAGTTTCAGTAGTCCGTCCTCGTCGCCATTGAGCGCGGTGACACCGGAGAGAACATGCTCTCCCCGGGTCAGCGTGCCCGTCTTGTCAAACAGGACGGTGTCGACCCGGCGCATCCGCTCGAGCGCGAGCCGGTCGCGGACGAGGATCCCGGCACGGGCCGACAACGAGGTCGAGATCGCGATCACGAGCGGGATGGCCAGGCCCAGAGCGTGCGGGCAGGAGATCACGAGCACGGTGACGGTTCGCGTGACTCCTTGATCCGTGTCGCCGAGCGCCGCCCACACGGCGAACGTCACTACCCCTGCGAGCGCTGCCAGATAGAAGAGCGCGGCGGCGGCGCGATCAGCCAGGGCCTGGGTTCGCGATCGTGAACGCTGGGCGTCCGCCACCATCCGCTGGATTCCCGCCAATGCGGTGTTATCGCCCACGGCACTGACCCGCACACGGATGGCCGAGTCCGTCGATACCGTCCCGGCCACCACTCGGTCTCCCTCGCCTCTCGCCACTGGGCGCGACTCGCCGGTGACAGTGGACTCGTCCACGTCCGCCTGGCCGGCGACGATGTCCCCGTCTGCCGCAACCCGGGCTCCCGGACGCACCAGCAGCACGTCGCCAGGCTCGAGCTGGCTGATGGGAACGATCTCGACCTCCCCATTTTGGACCAGCTCGGCCTCGTCGGGCAGCAGTTCGGCGAGAGACTCCAAGGCGCCACGCGCTTGGCCCACGGCGCGCATCTCGAGCCAGTGCCCGAGCAGCATCACGTCGGTCAGCGCGGCGAGCTCCCACCAGAATTCGAGATTGAAGAGCCCGAGCGCCGTGGCGGCACTCGCCGCGAACGCGACGGCGAGCGCAAGCGAGATCAGGGTCATCATGCCCGGCCGGTGGGAGCGCAGCTCCGTCACGGCCCCGGTCAGGAAGGGTCGGCCGCCGTAGGCGAACACTGTCGTGCCGAACAGCGGCGCCACGACCTCGCCAACGCCCTCAACCGCAGGGAGCCCGAGCCAACTGCGAATCATCTCCGAGAAGGCAAAGACCGGCAGCGACAGGGCGAGCGAAACCCAGAAGCGGCTACGGAACGTCGCCGCGTGGTCGTGCTCGGAACGGCCATCGGCCGCAGGCTGGGCGCTGTGGCTGGCGTGCCTGGGATGGCCGTGGCGCTCGTGACGGGGATTGCGGCTGGGCTTGTCGTCCTCTATCGCGGCCTGTGACACCTAATCTCACTACCCCGCCAGTCGTCCCAGTACGCGGAGACCGCCCTGCACGACGGGCTGCGGGCGCCTAGCCGGGAAGCCGAAGCAGCCGGCCCAGCCCGGCCATCAGCCGCATCGGGATCCGCTCGCGACGCCTGGCGGGGATGAGCGTCTCGGGGAAGTCCAGCATCACGCTCGAGAGGTAGATGAAGAGGCGCGGGTCGCGCCGGCCCTTCACGCCCGCCTTCTGGAGCGTCGTGTGCATCCGCTCGATGAAGTCCTCGAAGCGCATGTCCGGACGGTGCCAGTTGCGGACCCTGACGACCTCCCCGGAGCGGTTCCTGAAGGTGTGCATCGCGCCCCTCGGCACCGAGGCGGACTCCCCGGGCCCGAGCGTCCGCCAGTCGCCCTCGACCATCACGTCGAAGCTCCCCTCGATCACCTCGTACTCCTCGACCCCGTTGGCGTGGATGTGCGGGGGTGGAGCCACGCAGTCCGCCGGCAGCACGAACTCCATCTCGACGTACTCGCCCCCGGTCTCGGCGGCGGGCCGCCTGACGATGTAGACGCTGCCGTCCGCCATCTCGAATCGATCGCCGACCGATGCCATCGGCGCAAGACTAGCCCGGTCCCATAGGGTTGCGGCATGAGGCTGCCTCCCCTGCTCAAGGAGCATCCGCGCTCGGTCCAGATCCTGCTCGCCCTGGTGCTGCCTGCGGCGTACGGGGCCCTGACCGGCTACTTCCTCGGGGTCTCGGAGGTGACCTACCTCGTCCTCTCGGCCCTCGGGATCCTGGGCGGGATCGGGGCCGGCTTCGACCACATGGGCGCCGCGATCGGCCTCCGGCGCGGCGCTGTCGCCGGGCTGATCTTCGGCTCGTCGATCCTGATCGCGCACGAGATCCACGGGGCGACCGCCGAGGCGCACCTGCCCGAGCCGGCGATCGTGCTGGTCGGCGTCATCACCTGCCTCGGCGCCGCCTTCGGGGCGCTCGGCGGCTGGCTGCGGAAGCGGGCGTCGCGAGGCGCCGAGCGGGAGCGCGGCCCGGAGGTCCCGGGCCCGCTCGGCTGAGGGACCCGCCCCCCGCATCGCCGCCGGCGTGCTGTGTTAGTTCTCGTGTGGCGATCCTGAGGCGTGCAGTCAGGCTCCCCGAAGGAGCGGTGTCCCGGCGGCGCTTGACGCTGCCGGCATGCGCAGCGCTGTTGGCGGCTGTCGGGATCCCCGCCGTCCTGGCGACGCCGGTGGGCGCAGCCACCGGCGCCTGCGGCGGGGCGACCGCCAAGGTGTGGGGCGGCCCGGTCGTCAGAGGCGGGCCGGGGGACGAGGTGCTGCTCGGCTCCGGGCGCTCGCAGCGGATCCTCGCGGGCGGTGGCGACGACCGCGTCTGCGCCGGCGGCGGCAACGACATCGTTCACGGCCAGGGCGGCGACGACACGGTCCACGGCGACGGCAGGGGGGACCGGCTCTTCGGCGACGCCGGCTCCGACCGGCTCTACGGCGACATCCTCGATGACCGGCTGTTCGGGGGCGGGGGCCCGGACCTGCTGGTGGGCGGCCATGGGGTGGACCGGATGTTCGGCGGTGCCGGCGACGACCTGCTGCGGGGCGGCACCAACCTCGACTGCTACTACGGGCAGGGCGGCGCCAACACCGCGAGCTTCGCCACCGCGACCCCGCCCGGGCCGGCGGGATCGGCGGCGACGGGGGTGCGGGTCGACCTCGCCTCGCCGACCAGGGGCGGCTGCCCGCGGCGGGGGACGGGGCGGGCCGACGGCGACGGAGACGGCGAGGCGCTGCGCGAGGTCCAGTTCGTGGTCGGCTCGGCCTTCGGCGACGAGATCCGGGGGCTGCCGGGGACGAGCGTCGACGCCGGCCTCGGGGACGACGCCTGTCCGGGCTTCGCGCCGGGGGCGGCCGCGGGCTGCGGCGGGGGAGACGAGAAGCCGGTGGGGACCTTCGCCCGCATCTTCGAGCCGGTGACGGGCGCGCCGGCGGACCCCGGCCTGATCGTGCGCGGCTCGGAGGGCGTGCCCAGCGAGACGATCCGGGTGGCGGGGGCCGGCGCGGGCGCCACCGTGGCGGCGATCGGCGACCCCCTGGTGAGCGGCCCCGGCTGTGATGCGCAGGGGGCCTGCGCTGCCGGGACCCCGCTCGGCTACCTGCTCGTCTACGGCGGGGACGGCGCCGACGCGATCGAGATCGGCGAGGGCCTCCCCGCCGGTGCGACCGTCGACGCGGACGGCGGCCCCGGCGATGACGCGCTCGCCGGCAGCGACGCCCTCGGCGAGGTCCTCTTCGGCGGCGACTTCCCGGGCGCCGACGTCCTCGACGGCGGAGGCGGCGGCGACGCGCTGATCAGCGAGGGCGGAGGCCCCGCCTCCGGCCCCGACGGTCTTCTGGGCGGCTCCGGGGACGACCAGCTCGTCACCGACTACCCGTGCGCCGGCCATGCCTTCTCCGGCGGCAGGGGGACCGACATCGCCGGCTTCGCCCGCAGCGCGGTCGGCATCCGGGCGCGTCTGGGCGGCCTCGCGACGCTGGCGAACGGGAGGTGCCCCGGCGGACGCCCGACCGCGATCCGGCTCGATCACGAGGTGCTGGAGGGGACGCTGCGCGCGGACCGCCTGATCGGCTCCTCACGCGGCGAGACGATCTGGGGGCGGGACGGCAACGACCTCCTGGTCGGTCGGGGCGGGGCGGACGCGCTGGAGGGCTTCTCCGGTCGGGACCGGCTGGACGCGCGGGACGGCCGCCGCGACCGGGCGATCGACTGCGGCTCGGGCCGCGACCGCGCCCGCAGCGACCGGGTGGATCCGCGCCCGAGGAAGTGCTGAGCGAAGCGCGCTCTCGAGCCGGGTCGCTCAACGAGCGGGCCCCGCTCGTTTGCGTTCTACCCGACGAAGGTCGCCCAGTAGAGCAGCCGCGCGCCGCGGAAGGCGCAGCCGTAGGCGCGCTCGCTTTGCAGCTTGTGGTGCGGGGCCCCGGCCTCGAGGTTGGCGAAGCCGCCCTTCGTGAAGCAGTCGCCGCGCTTCCGGGTCGGAGCGCGGCTGGCCCGCCAGCGGCTCAGGTCCGTCTGGCTGGTCGAGAAGGCTGGCGCCCAGCTGGGGATGGTGAGGGCGACGACGTGCCCCTGGCCGACCTTTAGCGGCCGCTCCAGGGGGAAGTTGGGGGTGGCGCCGAAGTGCTTGCGCAGCCGCTGCACCGGGCTCTGGCGCAGGAGCACGTACTTCTTGCGCCCGCCTTCCTTGCGCCGGATGGGCTTCAGGATCGAGAGCCGCGCGGCCGACACGCCGAAGCGCTTGTTGAAGGCCTTGATCTGCATCTTCTCGGGTACCCCGAGGTCGAGCGACCAGGAGACGATCCGGCCGCGAGCGGGCGTCACGAAGGGCTTCTTCGACCCCTCGATCGAGGTCTGGAAGCCCGTCACCCGCGCCTCCACGAGGCAGTCCTCCGGGCAGCTCGCCTCGGCGGGTCCGCCGCTGCCCAGCAGGACGCTGGTCGCGCCGCCCGAGACCGCGGGTCCGGCCAGGAGCACGACTCCGCAGGAGAGGGCGAGGGCCGCCAGGACCCGCAGCAGGGATGGGTATCGCGATCCGCTCATCGGAAGGTCCATAACACCGGCGCGCCCGCAGGGTCGCGCGCGCCGAGGTCGATCCGTCAGGCCCCTGACTGCGGCGGCGGCTCGAAAAGCAGCCACCCGTCGTCGATGCGCCGCAGGGCGTTCCGCTCCTGGAGCTCCGAGATCGCGGTCGTCACCGACGGCCTTCGGGCGCCGATGATGTCGGCGATCACCTCGTGGGTCAGCTTGAAGGGCACCATGGTTCCCTCCGGAGTGACCGTCCCCCAGCTCCCCGCCAGATGCCAGAGGAAGAGGAGGATCCTCTCCTCGACTCCCCTCAGCCCGGCGATCGCCAGCAGGACCGCCAGCCAGCGCGACCTTCGCAGCAGCCGGCTGAGGATCTCGCTGCCGAGATCGGGCCAACGTCCCGCGAGCAGCGCGAAGCGGCGATCGAGCACCGCGATGGCGGCCGGGTCGTGAACGGTCCAGGACACCTGCGAGCGCACAGGGCTCAGCTCGCTGTCGGCGTCGTCCCAGGGCCGCAGCAGGTCGCCGGGGCCGAGCAGCTCCCGGGAGCGGGTCCCCGCGACCTCGACGTCGCGACTGATCAGCCCCTCGATGATCAGCAGCCCGAGGAAGGTCGAATCGTGGTACTCGGTGTCATCCCAGGGGCCCGGGTCGAGGGATGCGCGGCGCGCCCGGAGGCGCTTGCCGGCGACCTCGAGATCTTCGGCCGGCACGGCCTCACGGAGACCGGGATCGACGTCCAGCAGCCGCACGTAGTCGCCTGTCTGATCGGTGACCAGGGTCACTTCCTACCGCCATGAACACGGCTGATCGCCGGAAGGCGCGGTCGAGAGACCGGGTAATTCGGCTGACATGGGAGCGCGACCCTTGGCGGTCTCCCGGGTTGCAGGGCGAAGTGCTTAACCGCCGGTCCACCCGCGGGCCGGTGGCCGGGGGACCCAAGTCCCTTGGGGCGAATCGCCGCCACCGCCGGCGTCGTAACGCGTTCGCGCGTGAGCCCGCCAGCTAACCCCGGAAGCGCACCCCCAGGATCGACCAAATGAGAGGACGAACAGCACCATTCCTCGTCGCCCGCCGCCGGGTGGGCTGGAGCCTCCTGGCCGCACTGCTTCTCTCGATCGCTCCGGCGGGCGTCGCCCTGACCGATCCACCGACCGGGTTCGCCGCCAAGAAGAAGTTCGGAAAGAGGGTGCTGAAGGCGGGGATGCGGGGCAAGGACGTTCGCGTGCTGCAGCGGAGCCTCACCCGCCTCGAGCTGCGCACCTCGGTCGACGGACGCTTCGGCAAGGTGACGCGGCGGAACGTCCGCGCACTCGAGCGAAGGCAAGGGTGGCTGCCGGTCAACGGCCGGGTGAGCCGGAAGGAGGCGAAGCGCATCAAGCGCCTGGTCAGGAGTGGCAGGGGGGCCGCGACCGGCGCCTCCGGATACATCTTCCCAGTGGCCGATCCGCACTCCTTCGGCGGGCCGGAGGCCCGCTTCGGCGCGCCGCGGTCAGGGCATGCCCACCAGGGCCAGGACATCTTCGCCTCCTGCGGGACCCCGATCTATGCCGCGCACGCCGGCAACGTGAAGACGAGCTCCTACCAGGGATCCGCCGGCTACTACCTGGTGGTCGACGGGCTCGACGGCTCGAACACCGTCTACATGCACATGAAGAAGGCCTCCTGGGCGGCCTTCGGCACCCTGCTCTACCCGGGGCAGCAGATCGGCAAGGTGGGGGCGACCGGCAACGCCTCCGGCTGTCACCTGCACTTCGAGCACTGGACCTATCCGGGCTGGTACGACGGCGGCTACCCGGTGGATCCGCTGATCGAGCTCATGTCCTGGGACTCGTACTCCTAGGCGATCACTGTGCGAGGGTTCGCGGGTGAGCGGAAGCGCGCGCGGAGCCGATGGCGAGCGGGCAGGTGGGGTCGAGCGGGATGACCTCGCCGAGGCGATCGAGCGCCACCGGCTGACGGGCGACGAGGCCCGGCCGGAGGCGGTCCAGCGGCGCCATGACGCGGGCGGGCGGACCGCCCGCGAGAACATCGCCGACCTGGTCGATCCGGGCAGCTTCGTGGAGTACGGCGGGCTGGCGATCGCCGCGCAGCGCGCCCGGCGGGAGCTGCGCGAGCTGCTCGAGCGCACCCCGGCCGACGGGCTGGTGGCCGGCACGGCGCGGGTGAACGGGGAGCTGTTCGGCGAGCGTGGCGCCTGCGCGGTGCTCTCCTACGACTACACCGTGCTCGCCGGCACCCAGGGGGTGATCGGGCACCGCAAGAAGGACCGCCTGTTCGAGCTGATCGAGCGCCTGCGCCTCCCCACGGTCTTCTTCGCCGAGGGCGGGGGAGGACGGCCGGGGGACACCGACCACGCCGTCGTCTCCGCCCTGGAGACCCGCGCCTTCGCCCTCTGGGCGCGGCTGTCGGGCCTGGTTCCGCGGATCGCGGTGGTGGCCGGGAACTGCTTCGCCGGCAACGCGGTGATCGCGGGCTGCTCCGATCTGATCGTCGCCACCGAGGGCTCCTCGCTCGGCATGGGCGGGCCGGCGATGATCGCGGGCGGCGGCCTCGGCGAGGTCGAGCCCGGGGCGGTCGGCCCCACTGCCGTCCAGGCGCCGAACGGGGTGATCGACGCGCTGGTCGCCGACGAGGCCGAGGCGGTCGAAGTCGCCAGGCGGCTGCTCGCCTACTTCCAGGGAGCGGTCCCCGCCGCCGACCCTCCCGATCAGGGCGAGCTCCGCGAGTTGGTGCCGGAGCGCCGCCGGCGCGCCTACGAGGTCGGCCCGGTGATCGAGACCCTGGCGGACCGCGGCTCGGTGACCTTCCTCCGCCAGGCCTACGCACCGGGGATGGTGACGGCGCTGGCCCGGATCGAGGGGCGGCCGCTCGGCGTGATCGCCAACAACCCGATGCACCTCGCCGGGGCGATCACCAGCGAGGGCGCCGGCAAGGCCGCCCGCTTCATGCAGCTCTGCGACGCCTTCGGGCTGCCGATCCTCTCGCTGATCGACACACCGGGGATGATGGTCGGCCCTGCCGCCGAGGCGACCGGCCTGGTCCGCCACTGCTCGCGCCTGTTCGTGACCGGTGCCGCGCTGGGGGTGCCTTTCGTAGCGGTCGTCCTCCGCAAGGCCTACGGGCTCGGCGCCCAGGCGATGGCGGCGGGCGGCCTCCACGAGCCGCTGCTGACCGTCGGGTGGCCGACCGCCGAGCTCGGCCCGATGGGCCTCGAGGGCGCGGTGCGGCTCGGGTTTCGCCGGGAGCTCGAGTCGATCGGCGACGAGGCCGAGCGCGAGGAGCGGGTGCGCCGGCTCACCGAGGCCGCCCACGAGCACGCCAAGGCGCTCAACGCGGCGACCCTGTTCGAGATCGACGACGTGATCGATCCCGCCGACACCCGGTCGCTGGTCAGCTCGACCCTGGCCGCGGCGTCCGGGGACCGCCCGCCGCGCGGCCACCACTTCGTCGACACCGGGTAGGCCGGGGGCGAACGATCGCCGGGATCGCCCACGAGCAGCCAAAACCGCCGCTAACACGCATGATTCCGCTGCACCCGGCGCTAAGGTCGGCGGGCAAATTCGGCCCGTCGTCTTGGGTCGACAACGGAAGGAGAATCGATGACGGCAGCTCAACGCGCGGGCGTTGTCACGTTCGCGGGGGTGCTGTTTCTGATCGCGGCGGTGTTC
Source organism: Solirubrobacterales bacterium (assembly GCA_050697275.1). Lineage (GTDB taxonomy): Bacteria > Actinomycetota > Thermoleophilia > Solirubrobacterales > 70-9 > JBOGZI01. The sequence continues at coordinate 29,104 of JBOGZI010000191.1, forward strand.
ACCTTCGTGGACGGAATCGTGGCGCTGACCCGGCCGGAACAGCTCTACGTGGGCGAGGAAGTCCTGGTGGTCAAGGACTACGACGCCTGGGGTGTGGGGTTGATCGTGCTCGCCGGCATCCAGACCGCGATCGGCCTGGGGATCCTCAGCCGCTCGCGGCCGGCGCAGTTGTTCGGGATCATCTTCGCCAGCCTCGGGTTCATTGCCCACCTGGCGTTCTTCCGGCACTACCCGGCCTGGTCGGTGGTCCTCATGGCCCTCAACCTGGTCGTGATCTACGCGCTGACCGCGCATGGGGCCGAGTTCGGCCGCAGGCGGCGCTAGCGCCGGCTCCAACCAAGGTTTGCCGAGGGGCGCCGAAGGGGCGCCCCTCGTCATTCCGCTAGCGGATGGTCAGCTTGCCGAGCCCGACGCGAAGCCGGTTCATGTCGACGCGTCCGGAGATGCCGCTGACCGAGCCGGAGCTCGTGTACTGCCAGACCGACCAGCGGCGGCCGGCCCAGTTGCGGGCGGGCACGCTCGGCTTGCGAACGCCCCACTCGGCCACCCAGAGCGGGTACTTGGCCTTGGCGAACTCCCGGGTGTCGCCCGTGGCGCCCCAGCTCGAGGCGTTGGTGTAGATCATCGGCTTGCGGCCGAGTCGCCGGTAGACGCGCTTCAGCCAGACGCGCACCCAGGTGCGCAGCCGATTGGCGTTGAGCCTGGTGAATGGGGTCTCGACGTCGAGCACCGGCACCAGGTTGCCGCTCTGCAGCGATCCGACCTGGGCGATGAAGACGTCCGCCTCGGCGACCGCGTCGGCCCGCGCCGCGGCGAGCGTGCCGCCGCTGGCGAAGGCGCGGTGATAGAAGCCGATCTGGAGCCCGGCGGCGACCGCACCGCCGCGGTTGGATGCGAAGTAGGGATCGGCCCCGCAGTCGTCCGGCTTCACCGCGCAGTCCGAGCCGCTGCCGCGGCTCGCCTGCACGAAGGCGAAGCGCACGCCCGACGCCGCGACCTGGGTCCAGTCGATCGTCCCCTGAAAGCGGGAGACGTCGATCCCGAGCGGTTTCTTCGCCGCCGGCGCCGCGGCGGGCGTGGCGGCGAGGATGGCGGCCGCCAGTGCGAGCGGGGCGAGGGCTGTGAGTGCGCGAGGGGGTCTCATGGCGCCTCGGTGAAGGCTAGGAACACCATTCGACGGCAAGAGGTGCGGGCCCCCTCGATTCCCCTCGGGATTTAGGCTGCCGGGCGTGAACATTCCGGTCGCCGCGGCGATCATCGCCGGCGCCTGCCTCGTCACCTGCGGGCTGCTCTTCGCACTTCACCGCTTCGGCAGGCGGGACGCGCTGCTCGCGGACACCGCCCGGGGGGCGGGTATCTACGGCGTCGTGGGGACCTCGTTCGCGGTCCTGCTCGCGTTCGTGGTGTTGATCGCCTTCGAGTCCTACATCGACGGGCGCGAGGGGGCGGAGCAGGAGGCGGACGCCGTGCTGGAGCAGTTCCGGAACGCCGAGCACTTCGAGGAGCCCGCGCGCCGCGAGATCCAGGGCAAACTGCTCTGCTACGGGCGCGCCGTGATCTCCCACGACTGGCCGGCGATGCGGGAACAGGGCAGCAGCCAGCTCGTCAACGACTGGGGCCTCTCGCTGTCGAGGACCTATGAGCGCGTGCCGGTGAGGACCGACAAGGAGGGCTGGGCATTCGGCAACCTGCTGACGCTGAGCGACGACCGGATCGACTCGCGGAGGCAGCGGCTCACCCAGGCGGTCCCGATCATCACCAACCCGGTCTGGTTCATCCTCGGCCTCGGCGCCCTGCTCAACATCGCCTTCGTGCTGATCTTCGTCGACCGGCGCAGCGAGGCGCTCGCGGTCCAGATGATCCTGATGGCGGGCGTGACCGCGGTCGTGGTCGCCGGCCTGGTCCTCGTCTGGTTCCTCGACCATCCCTTCGGGGATGCCGACGGCAGCGTCGAGCCGGTGGAGATGGAGCGAACCGTGACCGGCATGGAAGAGGTGGAACCCGACCTGTCGGCGCCGTGCACGGGGCGCGGCGACGCGCTCGACTGAGTCCGAGGCCGGCTCAGCCGCGGTGCTCGACGCGGTCGATCGCCTCGTGGGTGGAGCGGCTGAGCTCCGCGGAGTCGAGCCGCACCCCCGGGGGGAGCTCCAGGTGTAGGTCGGTGCCCGGATCGATCCGGGCGGTCGCCCGCCCGGGGTGGCACTCGAGCACGTGGCCGCCGCGGCGGCGGTCGCTCGAGATGAAGTGCAGGTGGTAGCCGCTCACCTCGATCCCCTCGCTGTAGTCCGGGAATCGAAAGCCGACCATGGTGCCCTCCGCGTCGGGCAGCTCGAAGACGTGCTGCTCGGCCACCACCTCGGTCAGCGGCCGGTAGGGAGGGGACTGCCG
>JBOGZI010000192.1:0-5351 GCA_050697275.1 Solirubrobacterales bacterium
GGCGCGGCCCCAGATGGTCGAGGGGTTGGCTCTCGGGCACACCAAGCTCTCCTACCGGCGCGAGGGGGAGCGGGCGCCGGTCAACGCCGAGGTCTTCGCGGCGATGACGGAGCTGATCGACAAGGACCACGAGCAGTTCCTGCGCTACATGGTCACGCAGGCCACCGGGGGGTCGATCGACGAGGAGCAGGCGGCGCGCATGGTCGAGCGCTTCCCCCGAGAGCTGATCCGGCCGGGATGGGAAGCGGTGACCCGGGACGACATCGACATCGGCGAGGCTCTCGCCCAGGTCGACTGCCCGCTGCTCTTCGCCAAGCACGAGGGCTGCCTGGGGAGCACCGAGGAGGGGTTCGAGGACGCCGCCGCGGCCTTTCCGCGGGCAAGGACCGTCTCGGTCACCACGGCGCCGCTTGCGAGCGAGGAGTTCGCCGAGGCGCTGCGAGCACTCTGCGAGCGGGCGTCACCCCGCTAGCTCGCGCTCCCGACGACGAGCGCACCGCGCGCGCGCTGGCACAGCTGGCCGCCGATGGCTAAGGCTAAGTGGAGGCAACCCAGGAGGCCTGGCAGGCGGTCGGACCGTTGATATGCAAGCTCACCGGCAAGGATTACAGCTGGTCGCCAACTGGCCGAGCGGCCCCGGCGACGCGCTTGCGGCGGCACTGCTCAGGGCGCTGGACGATCGGATCGCGGAAACGGACTCAGAGGAGGAGCGCACTCGCCTGGAGGAGCTGCGCGAGGCCGCACGCGACGTGGGCGTGAACACGCTCTCGTCAGTGCTGGCGAAGCTCGCCACTGGCGGCATCTAGAGAGAAGCAGAACCGGGCCCTGAGACTCGGCGACTCGGCCTGGGTCAGCCGCAAGGCCGCAGCTTGGTTGGTTCCCCAGGGGGTTCGGTCGGACCGTGCGGCAGCGGTTGCACGGGCGTCCGGAACGGCCAGGGATATCCCTCCAGCTCGGAGCCGACACCCCAGGCGACCCGCAGCCATCGGTAGCCGTAGTGGCTCTCGATCACCAAGGGTCGTCCCTGGGTATCGAGTTCACTGAAGTACACGGCGCCCAGCCACATGCTTCCCTCGGCGAGGATCGTCTTCGACGCCTTCGCGATGTCCGGGCGGATCTCGAACTCCAGCGCGAGCTCGGCGACGGGCTCCGGCCCGCCGTCGAGATAGCGGCAGATCGAGTCGGGCACCTCCACGTCGTTCTCTGCGAGACGGCAGCCCACATGCTTTGCCATGTAGCGGAGCAGCCCGTCGCGACCCGGTTCCCAGTCGCGTCCGTAGACCGCCCGCAAATCGACGGAGCGTGAGGCGAGGAGATGGCGCTCGTGCTCGTCGATGTAGGACGTGAACCGGTCGTACGCGAGGTCGAACGCTTGGCTGCGCTCGTTGTTGCACTTCGCGCACATCGTGGGCTTGAACTTGGCCAGGACGCTTTTCGGCCCCTGGACGGTCCGGATCCGACCCCCCCGCGCGGAGACGAGCTCCCTGTAGGGACCAGGGCCGAATTGGCGCACCAGGTCACTGCGCTTCAGCTTGTGCTCGCGCGAATCGCCGGGCGCCGTGCGGCACCACCAGCAGGTACCAGAAGCCTGGGCGGCGTACAGCATGCGAGCCAAGCTAGCGAAGCCGGTAGTCGTCGCCCAAGCGCGAACGCGCCTCTCCTCGCTGATCGCTCAGCGATCGGGCCACCCTCGGAGCCGTGAGGCTCGCATGTTGGTGGCCCCGAGCTCAGCGGTCGGCTGCCGCTTTCGCGTGGATGCGATCACGCGAGGTCCGGGTTGGGGCCGAGCAGCGGCGCGTGCTTCGCTCGAAAACCGGGCGTCTGAAGCCTTGCCCTGCGGGAGCCCGGACTCATTCAAGACTCTTTCCAAGCCCGACCTGCGAGCGACTTAAGCGCCGCCGCGGCGGCAGTCAAGGCGCGAATGCGCCGGACCCCGAAGGGGTTGACGGCCGCCCGGCAAGGCGGCGCCACACTCAGCCAGGTCGGCTGGCCATGATCCCGGGAGAATCGGCCGAAGGCTGGTCGGTGGAGCCGTCCGCCAGATGTCATTTCTGGCGTCAGCCACGCTGACGCTTGGCGGACCCCGCGGGACGGCCCCGCCGCACGAAACGGCCCGATCCGGCGCTTGGCGCGACTCGACTCCGCCCCCTCTACGAGTGCTCGGAGTCGAGGCGCTTGAGCTTGGATCGGGCCTGGGAGCGGCGGGGCGAGCGAGGGAGTAGCGGGCCCGGGTTGCGGGAGGAATTGGGTGAGCCGGATCGGGGATCTGTTCGTCGTTGGGGGTGATGAGAAGCGGCGAGAGAAGCAATGGGTTGAAGGGCTGGCCGGCGGTGCTGGACTGGATGGCGAGGATCCGGGTTGCCGGGGTGGAGTCCGTCGCCACCGGGGTCGGGCTCTCGGTGCGCCAAGTCCACCGTCACGCGGCGATGCTGGCGGCCGAGGGATTCTTGAAGCGACCGCGGGTCGCCGACGACGGCGGGCCGATGCTCGTGGTCACCCCGCGCGGGGTGCGCGAGGCTGGCCACGAGGTCCGCTCCGGGACGGCGCCGGGCTCGCTGGTCGCGCTCCTTCACGGCCGCGGCGTGGGCTGGATCGCGGCGCACTGCGAGCGCAGCGGGCGCCCCTGGTACGGGCCGCTGGAGCTGCGCGACACGGGCTTCCAGCTCAGGCTGGGCCCGCGCATCGACCGGACGCCCCGGACCCATCTGCCCGACCTCGGCTTCATCCTCGATGAGGAGCGCTGGGCGGTCGAATTCGAGCGGGTGCAGAAGTCGCGTGAGCGGCTGCGCTGGATCCTCGACGCTTACCACACCGCCCAGCTCGGCCGCGAGCTCGAATGCGTCCTCTACGTCTGCGCGACCCCGCGGATCGAGCGGGTCGTCCAGGGCGTCGCATCCGAGATTGGGCTCGACCTGGTGACGCGGCAGCTGGAGCGGATCATCCGGGAGGCGCGGGAGAGATGAGGCTGGATCGGAAGACCACTTCACGCAACTCGCCGAAGCACAAGCTCGCTCTCTCGATCGACGAGGCGGCGGCGACGCTGTCTCTCTCCCGGGACACGTTTGAGCGGCGCATCGTCCCTGAGCTTCGGGTGGTGCGAGTGGGGAGGCGACTGCTCGTTCCCGTCAGCGAACTGGAGAAGTGGCTCGAGCAGGAAGCGGCCGGGCCGTTGTTGGCGGAACTTGCGAGATTGCGGAGCGGGGGCGAGATTGGAAGCCCCGGGCCCTGAGTAGGTTGGACACCCGTAGCTCGATCCACCGATGAGGCGAATCCAGGGCATACGCCAGAGGCACGCAGGTTCCTGCCCCGCCCCGCGGGGCGGGCGCTGTGCGTGCCGAGGCGGATACGAGGCGTCCGTCTGGGTGCGCCGGGAGGGGAAGAAGGTCCGCAAGACGTTTCGCAGCTACGAGGAGGCGAGGCAGTGGCGGACCACGATGCAGAAGCTCTCGCAGGACGGCGCCCTGCGCGCCCCGTCCGCGGTCAGCTTCCGAGCAGCGGCGGAGGCTTGGCTTCGGATGGCCGAGACGGGGGCGATCCGGACCCGCTCGGGCGATCGCTACAAGCCGAGCGCGCTACGTGGCTATGAACAAGCCCTGCGCCTGAGGCTGGTGCCGGCGCTCGGCGCCCACAAGCTCAACGACATCGACCGGGCTGACCTGCAGCGCCTGGTCGCCGCCTGGCAGCAGGAGGGCCTCAGCGCAAGCTCGATTCGGAATACCGTCAACGCGGTCCGCGCGATCTATCGGGACGCGGACCTGCTCGCCGAGGGCTCGATCGCGATCAATCCGACGCTCGGGCTGAGGCTCCCGGCGGTGCGCGGCAAGCGCGACCGGATCGCGCCGCCGGATGAGGCGCTTCGCCTTCTCCGGGCCCTCCCGGCGGGGGATCGGGCGCTCTGGGCCACCGCGCTCTTCGCCGGCTTGCGGCTCGGCGAGCTGATGGCGCTGCGCCTCGAGGACATCGACCTCGACCAGGGAACGATCAAGGTCCTGCGCAGCTACGACCCGAAGGCGGGCTTCGTCGAGCCCAAGAGCAAGGCGGGTCGCCGCCGGGTTCCGATCGCGGCGCTGCTGCGCGAGCTCCTGCAAGCTCACCGGGAGCTGACGGGCCGCGAGCGCGGGCTCGTCTTCGGCCGCTCGGGCGATCGTCCCTTCCAGCCCCAGACCGTGAACGAGCGGGCACGCAGGGCCTGGGCGAAGGCAGATCTGAGCCCGATCGGGCTGCACGAGTGCCGGCACACCTGTGCGAGCTTCTTCATCGCGGCGGGCGTCAACGCCAAGACGCTGTCCACGTTCATGGGCCACGCGAGCATCACCACGACCCTCGATCGCTACGGCCATCTCTTCCCCGGCTCCGAGGCCGAGGCCGCGAGCCTGCTCGACGCCTACCTCGCGCGCGCCGACTCAGGCTCCCGGATCGCGCAGCTGGAACCACGTGCCGCCGATGCGCGCTGACCCCTGTTCGGTCGCTTCCTCGTGCGAGAATTCGCGTATGACCAAGTCTGACCTTCACGAGCTCGTGGACAAGCTGCCCGACGATGCCGTCGACGGAGCAGCCGTCTTCCTGGAGGAGATCGCCGAGGGACGCATCGATCCTGACCAGGCCTGGTTTTGGACTCGGGAATGGCAGGAAGGGGAGCGGGAGGTCGACGAGTCGATCGCCCGCGGAGAGCGAGGCACCCTCTACGAGAGCAGCGAAGCCTTCCTCTCAGCGCTGGAGAAGCGCACGAAGCGCGGGTAGTACGCCGGAGTGCCGACGCATGAGGGCGTCCGGAGTTCCTGAGGGATTTCGGCAACCTCACGAGGGAGCAGAAGATGACCTTCAACCGCGCCCTGCGTCGGTTCATCGAGGACCTTGACGCCGGTAGGGACTTCCGGAGCGGGCTTCGAGTCAAGGCGATGCAGGGTTACCCCGGCGTCTGGGAGATGACCTGGGCTCAGGACGGACGGGCGACCTTCCACTACGGAGACGAGGTCCGTCCCGGTGATCCGCACATCGTCTGGCGTCGGATCGGCACGCATTCGATCTTCCGCCTTCCCTGACCGACGAGACGTGCGGTCAGTGCACTTAACTCCGCTGACTGGCGCACCTACTGGCGCACAGAGCGGCCCAAGATGCCGATTTGCAGGGGAAACGCGCTGAAATCAACGGTCTCGAAAACCGTTAGGGGCCTTTGGGTCCCTCGTGGGTTCGAATCCCACCCCCTCCGCTCAGCTGAACCCGCAGGCGCCCCGGCACCAGGCAATGGGGCCGGGGCAGCCCACGACTTAGGCCTGCGCGCCGATCCCCTCACGCTCCATCGCACGGGCGTAGTCCGCCGCTCGCTCCCGCTGGACCGCACGGGCGTATCC
>JBOGZI010000193.1:0-9834 GCA_050697275.1 Solirubrobacterales bacterium
CCGGCGAGCGCAACCGGACCCTGCAGGCGGTCGCCGCGGCCTACCCCGCCACCCGCGAGCGGGTCGCGGCCGAGGTGCCGTTCTCCTCGGAGTGGAAGTGGAGCGGCCTCACCCTCGGCGGCAAGCGGGGGGAGACCTACGTGCTCGGCGCCCCCGACGTGCTCATGCAGCGCGGCGCGATGGCGCTGCCCGTGCCGCTGCAGCGAAGCCTCGAGGAGCACACCCGGGCCGGGCGGCGGGTGGTTGCCTTCGGGCGCGCCTCGGGCGGTCTGCCCTCGAACCCCCACTCCGATGCGCCGCCGCCGATCACCCCGCTGGCGCTGATCGTGCTCGAGGAGACGCTGCGCCCGGACGCGGCCGAGACGATCGAGTTCATGCGCACCCGGGACATGCAGCTGAAGCTGATCTCGGGGGACGCACGCCAGACGGTGATGGCGGTCGCCGGCGCGGTCGGGGTGCCGCCGGAGGCCGGGGTGATCGATGGCGACGAGCTCCCCGACGACCGCCGCGGGGTCGCGGAGGCGGCCGACCGCAACACGATCTTCTGCCGGATCCGCCCCGAGCAGAAGAAGGCGCTGGTCTCTGCGCTCGCCGAGCGGGGACGCTTCACGGCGATGATCGGTGACGGCGTCAACGACGTTCCGGCCCTGAAGCGCGCCCGCCTCGCTGTCGCGATGGGCTCGGGCGCGCCGATCACCAAGGGGATCGCGGACATCGTCCTGCTCAAGGACCAGTTCGCTCGGCTGCCGCGCGCCGTCGCCGAGGGCCGCCGGATCGCGCGCAACATCCACCGGCTCGCCCGGCTCTATGTCACCAAGACGGTCTACGCGGCGGCCCTGATCGCCGTCGTCGCCGTCCCCGGCTTCGCGTTTCCGTTCCTGCCCAGGCACCTCACCCTGGCGGCCTTCCTGACGATCGGGATCCCCTCCTTCGTCCTCGCCCTGGCGCCGAGCGACGGACCGCTCTACCGCGGCCGGCTGCTGCGCGCGCTCGCCGCCTTCGCGGTCCCGGCCGGACTGGCGATCGCCGCCGCCTCGCTGGCGAGCTTCTTCCTGGTGGACGCCGTCTTCGGCGGCTCGCTGGAGGCCGGCCGCACTGCCGCCACCACCACCCTCGTCGTGCTCGGGCTGAGCTTCATCCTGCTGCTCGAGCGAGGCCCCGGCCGGGAGCACATCGCGATCCAGAGCTACATGCTCGCCCTGGTGGCCGCGCTCGGCGCCCTCTACGCGCTGGCCCTGGCGGTGCCGGTGGCGCGCGACTTCTTCGAGCTCACCCAGCTCGCGGGCGGCCAGCTCTTCCTGGCGCTGCTCTCGGCCGCCGGGGGGCTGGTGCTCGCCAGCGTCGTCTGGCGCCTGCCGGCGATCGAGAAGCTCGAGGAGGAGCCGCCCCCGCCCGAGCGGCGGCCGCACGGACCGGTGACTGCCCCGCGCCCCCAGCGGGTAACCCGCTGATCATGGCCGCGGCGGTGATACTCGACATCGATGGCACCCTGGTGGACACGAACTACCAGCACGCGCTCGCCTGGTACCGCGCCTTCCGCCGGCACGGCGTGCTGCTGCCCGTCTGGCGGATCCATCGCGCCATCGGAATGGGCGGCGACCAGGTCGTCTCCGCGCTCGCGGGAGAGGAGGCCGAGCGGGAGCTGGGGGACCAGATCCGCGAGGCCGAGGGCCCGCTCTACATGGAGATGATCGACGAGGTGGAGCCCCTCGAGGGGGCGAGGGAGCTGGTGCGGGAGCTCTGCGAGGCCGGGCGCACCGTGGTCCTCGCCTCGTCCGCCAAGGAGGAAGAGGTCGGGCACTACCTCGAGCTGCTCGAGGCGCGGGAGCGGGTGACGGGCTGGACGACCTCGGCGGACGTCGAGCGGACCAAGCCCGAGCCGGACCTGGTCGAGGCGGCCCTGGAGAAGGCCGGGACGCGGGAGGCCGTGATGGTCGGCGACACGGTCTGGGACTGCGAGTCGGCGAAGCGGGCGGGGATCGAGACGGTCGCGGTGCTCAGTGGGGGTTACGGGGAGGCCGAGCTGAGGGCGGCCGGCGCCCGCGAGGTGTTCGACTCCGTCGCCGAGCTTCGCGCCTCGCCGGAGGCGCTCGCGCCGAGCGCCTCGCTGGAGGCATAGCGATGGCGGCCGTCGACGAGGGGAACGGCGACCCGAGGCGCACCAAGATCGTCGCCACCGTCGGGCCCGCGAGCCGGGAGCCGGAGGCCCTGCGGGAGCTGATCGCGGCCGGGGTCGACGTCTTCCGGCTCAACTTCGCCCACGGCACGGCCCCCGAGCACGCCGAGAGCGTGAAGCGGATCCGTGAGACGAGCGATGAGCTCGGACGCGACATCGGCGTCCTCGGCGACCTCCCGGGCCCGAAGATCAGGCTGGGCGAGCTGGAGGGCGACTTCGCCGTGCTCCATTCCGGCTCCACCGTGACGATCGAGGGCAGCCCCGACGGCCGCCCCGGCAACGCCGACCGCCTCAGCGTCCAGTGGGACGGCTTTGCGCGATCGGTCCGGGAGGGCGACCCGGTCTTCCTGGCGGACGGACGGGTGCGGCTCAGGGTCGCCTCGATCTCCGGCGACGCGGTCACCTGCGAGGTGGAGGCCGGCGGAGCGGTCAGCTCCCACCAGGGAGTCAACCTCCCCAGCGCGGACACCGAGCTGCCCGAGACCGGCGCGTCCGACGAGCACTGGATCGAGTTCGCCTGCGAGCACGGCATCGACCTGCTCGCCGTCTCCTTCGTGCGGCGGCCGGCCGACCTCGAGCAGGTGGAGGAGCTGGTCAGGGCGCGCGGCGCGGAGATCCCCCTGGTGGCGAAGATCGAGAAGCCGCAGGCGGCCGAGCGGGCCCCCGAGATCATCGAGGCTGCGGACAGCGGGATCATGATCGCCCGCGGCGACCTCGGGGTCGAGTTGCCGATCGAGGAGGTTCCCGGAGCCCAGAAGCGGCTGATCCGGCTCGCCGGGCGCGCCTCGAAGCCGGCGATCACCGCCACTCAGATGCTGGCGACGATGGTCCGCGCACCGAGGCCGACGCGGGCGGAGGTCACCGACGTCGCCAACGCGATCGACGACGGTACCGACGCGGTGATGCTCTCCGAGGAGACCGCGGTCGGAGAGCATCCGGTCGAGGCGGTCAGGGTGATGGACAGGATCGCCCGGGCCACCGAGCCGCGGCTGCCCTACGGGGAATGGGTCTTTCAGCGGGTGGCCCAGAAGCAGCACGACGTCGGCGAGACCGTCGCCCAGGTCGCGGTCGCGGCGTGCTACCGCCTCGGCCTGGCGGCGATCGTCGTCCCCACCACCTCGGGCCGCACCGCGCGGCTGGTCTCGGCGCACCGCCCCCGGGTGCCGGTGCTCGCCGTCTCCGCCAGGCCGGAGACGGTGCGCAGGATGAACCTGCTGTTCGGCGTCCGTTCCGCGCTCGCCGAGGAGTGGACCAGCCTGCGGCGGCTGCTGGACGACTGCGCGACGCTCGCGAAGGAGAACGGCATCGCCGCCTCCGGCGACCTGATCGCGATCACCGCCGGGCTACCGGCCCAGGAGCTCGGCACCAACCTCTTCGAGATCCACCGGGTGCCGTAAACGGCTTCGCCATCAACGGGCACCTCCTCCGCTTCGCGTCCGGGGGTGCCGGGTTAGGGCGCCAGCCCCCTGGCAACCCTCGTCGGTCTCAATCCCCCGGCGGGTAGTCGGGCTCCCGCGGCCGCTCGGCCCGCGGGTCGCGGCCCGGCAGCACGAACTGGGTGACGATCAGGTTCGCGACCAGCTTCTCCCCGGTGAGGATCCGGGCCTCGATCACCGCGGTGCTGCGGCCGACGTGCAGCGGCCGCGCCTCGCAGAGCAGCTCGTCGCCGAGCTTGCCGGCGGCGAACACGTTCAGCTTCAGCTCGATCGTGGTGAAGTCGTGGTTCGGCGGCAGGTTGCGGAAGGTCGCCCAGGCCGCGACCGAGTCCCCGAGCGCCGTCCACACCCCGCCGTGGACGAAGCCGCCGGGATGCAGGTGGCGCTCGTCCACCAGCATCCGGCCGGTCGCCACCTCGTCGGTGATCTCGACCGGCTCGATCGCCATGTCGCCGGGGAAGGTCCCCGGCAGCCACTGCTTGATGTTCTCGGCCGTTATCTCGCGGTTCACGGTCGCGGCAGTATGGCTCACACAGGGGCGTTGGTAGCTTGAGCGATGAGTTCAGCCGCGCTCCGACGTCATCACCTCAGGGGGACGGACCGAGCATGACCGCAACCGAACAGAGCCCGAGCACGCCCGCGATCTCCCTTCGCGGCGCCGTCAAGCGCTTCGGCCCGATCACCGCCGTCGACGGGCTCGACCTCGACGTGCCGCGGGGCGTGTGCCTTGGTCTGCTCGGCCCCAACGGCGCGGGCAAGTCGACCACGATGCGGCTGCTCACGGGCCAGGCCGTTGCCGACGAGGGCGAGATCCGGGTCTTCGACAACCGCCTGCCAGAGGACTCCAAGCCGGCCCGCGCGATCATGGGCGTCGTCCCGCAGCTCGACAACCTCGACATCGATGTCACGGTCGAGGACAACCTGGCGGTGTTCGCGCGGCTCTACCGGGTCGAGGACGTGGGCGAGGCGGTCGAGCGAGGGTTAGCCCTGTCTCGACTGACCGGGCGCCGCCGCGACGCCGTGGACAAGCTCTCGGGCGGGATGCGCCGCCGGTTGCTGCTGGCGCGCGGCCTGGTGCACGATCCGGACTTGCTGCTGCTCGACGAGCCGACCGTCGGGCTCGATCCCCAGATCCGCACAGAGCTCTGGTCCCTGATCGACAAGCTGCGCGCGCAGGGCAAGACCATCCTCATGTCGACCCACTACAGCGAGGAGGCCGAGCGGCTCGCGGACGAGGTGGCGCTCATGCACAAGGGCAAGGTGATCGCGCGCGGGCGGCCCTCCGAGCTGATCGCCGAGCACGCGGGGCGGGAGACCGCCGAGGTCTACGGCCCCCCCGACCGCCTCGCCGAGGTCCGCGCGATCGCCGAGAGCGAGGGCCTGACGGTGCGCCCGGCGGGCCCCGCGATCGCGATCGTCGGGGCGGAGGCGTCGACGAACAGCACCATCCCCGATGACGCGGTGCGACGCGCGGCCACCCTGGAGGACGTCTTCGTGCTGCTCACCGGTGAGGAGGCGGAGTGATGGAGGCCGCCGCCACCACGACGCGCACCCGGATCAGGCGCCTCGATCCCGCCGTGATCGGCGGAGTGATGAGCCGGGAGGTCGCCAACTTCCGCACCTACTGGAAGGCCACCGCGTTCTCCAGCATCCTCGAGCCGATCGTCTATTTGCTCGCCTTCGGGGTGGGCCTCGGCGCGACCCTGATCGACCAGGTCAACGGGCTCGACTACGTCGAGTTCGTCGGCACCGGAATGGTCGCCACGGCGGTGATCTTCTCCAGCGCCCTGCCGGCGATGTTCGGCACCTTCGTCAAGGAGCGCTTCCAGAACACCTATGACGCGATCCTCGCCGCGCCGGTGGACGTCGAGGAGCTGGTCACCGCCGAGATGACCTGGATCGGCATCCGCGCCGGCTTCTTCGGCTGCTTCCCGCTGCTCGTCTCGTTCGCCTTCGGACTCGACCCGAAACCGGCGATGCTGGTGGTGCCGCTCTTCGCCTTCGTCACCGCGCTCGGGTTCGCCGCCTTCGGGATCGCGGTCGCCGCCAGCGTCGCCAAGATCGACCACTTCAACTACGTCACCACCCTGTTCGTGACCCCGCTCTTCCTGGTGGCCGGGACCTTCTTCCCGATCGACCGGCTGCCGGAGGGCCTCCAGGTCGCCGCCAACTTCAATCCCCTCTACCAGCTGGTCGAGCTGGTTCGGGGCGCTGCCTTCGGCTTCGAGTCGGTGGATGTCCTCCGCTTCGTCGCTCTGGCCGGGTTCGCCTTGGTCCTCTGGCGGATCGCCGTCGCCCGGATGACCAGGCGGCTGATCGACTAGATGCCCACTCACGCCGCCTTCCTCCGGGCGGTCGACCTCGGCGCCACCCGCGAGGCACCGAGCGAGAAGCTGCGCTCGATCTTCGAGGGCCTGGGCTTCGAGGTACCCACCTTCATCCGTTCCGCGCGGGAGCTGAAGACGATCGCCTCCCACAGCCCCTTCCCGGCGAAGGCCGTGAAGGCATCCAAGGGCAAGCTCCAGGTGGCACTGCTGGAGCGCAAGCCCACGGCGGCCGGCAAGCGGCGGGTGACGGAGCTGGCGAGCGACGACGACCTGCTCGCCGTCAAGGGCACGGAGCTCTACTGGCTGCCGAGCGGCGGCACCCAGCAGTCCGGGCTGAACATGAAGGCGATCGACCAGGCGCTCGGCCTCAACACGATCCGCACCCAGGGCACGATCGCCCAGCTCGCCGACAAGTCCTTCGCCGACAGGCGCTAACCGCAGGCTAGAGGGGGAGCTTCCGGGCCCGCTTCTTGCACTTCTTGCGGGCCTTCTTTGACTTCTTCTTCTTCTTCTTGCACTTCTTCAGCGCCGCGGCACGCTGGCCGGTGACCGTCGCCAGCGGGCCAGCGATGGGCGTCGTCGCGATGGGCGTCGTCGGTGAGCCACCGGCGGGGGGCGGGGGGGCGGGCGGGTCCACGAACTTCTGGATCCGGGCATTGGCGCTGTCGGCGACGTAGAGGTTGCCGGCGGCGTCGGCGGCGACCCCCTCCGGGGCCTGGAGCTCCCCGCCCAGCCCGCCCGTGCTGCCCATCTTGCAGCTGGCGGCAACGGTGCAGATCTCGAAGCCCGTGCCTCCGCCGGTGATGACATCCTTGCCCCAAGTGCGCTGGAAGTTGCCCGCGGAGTCGAACCTCTGGATCCGGAAGTTGAGTGCGTCGGCGACGTAGACGCTGCCGGTGGCGTCGGTCGCCATCCCAATCGGGAAGTTGAGCTCTCCGCCTAGCCCGCCGGTGGCGCCCGACTGGCAGTTGAGGGCAACGGTGCAGATCTCGAAGTCCGTGCTTCCGCCGATGAGGACGTCCCTGCCCCAGGCGCGCTGGAAGTTGCCCGCGGAGTCGAACCTCTGGATCCGAGCATTGCCCTGGTCACCGACGTAGACGTTGCCGGCGGCGTCGGTGGCGACGCCACGAGGGGAGCTGAACTGGAGGCCCTGCCCGCCGAGGCTGCCTCGAGCGCCCTGGAAGGTGTTGAGCGCAGACGCCGTCGGGTCGAACCTCTGGATCCGATGATTGCCCCGGTCGGCGACGTAGACCTCGCCGCCGGGTTCGGTCCCGACCCCAACCGGGTCGTCGAACTCGCCGTTCCCCGTGCCGATTACGCCCGCCTTGCAGTTTGCGGCAAGCTCGCAGACCTCCAAGTTCGTGCCTCCGCCGGTGAGGACGTCCTTGCCCCAGGTGCGCTGGAAGTTGCCGTCCGAGTCGAACATCTGGATCCGATCGTTGAAGGAGTCCGCGACGTAGACGTTGCCCGCCGCGTCGGCGGCGACGCTTTCCGGGCGGGCCAATTCTCCGCCCAGTGTGCCGGTGACTCCCCCCTTGCAGTCGGCGGCAACGGTGCAGATCTCGAAGTCGGTACCCCCGCTCAGGCGGACGTCCTTGCCCCAGGCGCGCTCGAAGTTGCCCGCCGAGTCGAACTTCTGGATCCGGAGGTTGGAGCGGTCACCGACGTAGACGTTGCCGGCGGCGTCGGTGGCGATACCTCCCGGGAAGTTGAGCTCACCGGCCGAGGCGTTGGCGAGGCCCGCCTTGCAGTTCGCGGCCACGGTGCAGATCTCAAAGCCGAAGTCTCCGCCGGTGATGACGTCCCCACCCCAAGCGCGATCCCAAGCTCCCGAAGCTCCCTGCGCCGGAGCGGCGAGCGCCGCGAGGCAGATCAGCGGCAACAGGCAGCTGAATGCGTTGACCAACTTCCCGCGAGCGCTTCGGTTCTCTGTCGCCACTGTGCCCTTCCTTGGACCCCGGCGACAACCCCTGGTACGCCCTGCCCTGTAGCGGTGGATGGCCTTGTCCGAACGGAACCACCGTACACCCGGCGTCAATTGCATCCCCAACAACTGGGTAGGCGTGGCTCCGACCAGGACGCGGCTCCGCTCCGGAGCCGCTTGGCGTAGGGCTAGCGGCCGAGCCCGACGTCGCCGAAGGGCTCGTCGCGCTCCCGGACGGCCTCCTTGAAGCCCGCCTCGGAGGCCCGCCGCTGGAAGGCGAAGCCCTCCGGCGTGTGCCGCGCGATGCCGTCGAAGACGGTGCCGAGCACCTGGGTGGCGTGGAGGCCCTGCGCGTAGAGGGCCTGGTTGACCAGCAGCTTGTGCATGACGAGCTGGTTGACCGGCACCCGCGCGATCCGCTCGAGCAGCGACTCGAAGGCGTCGTCCAGCTCCCCCACCGGGTGCGCCTCGGTCGCCAGCCCCCACTCGGCGGCGGTGACGCCGTCGATCGAGTCGCCGGTGAGCAGCAGCCGCTTCGCCCGGGCGGGGCCGATCCGGAACGCCCAGAGCGCCGTGGTCGGCACCCCCCAGACCCGCGCCGGCGGGTAGCCGATCTTCGCCCGGTCCTCGACCACGAGCAGGTCTGAGCAGAGCGCCATGTCGGTGCCCCCCGCGACGCAGTAGCCGTGCACCTTGCAGACCACCGGCTTCTCGGAGTGGAAGAGGCTCATGAAGCCGCGCACGTTGCGGCTCATCATCTGGAAGTCGACCACCGGGTCCCAGGTGCCCTCCGGATCGTGGTTCCGCATCTGCACCCTCGGGTCGAGCGGAGACCCCTCGGGCGCATCCGACTCCGCCAGGCCCTCCATCTTCGCCTCCGCCGAGGCAACGAGGTCGTAGCCGCCGCAGAAGCCGCTGCCGTTGCCGGCGAGCGCGATCACGTGTACGGCAGGATCGAGGTTGGCCCGCTCGACGCAGGCCGCCAGCTCGCGGGGCATCTCCAGCGTGATCCCGTTGCCGCGCTCGGGGCGATCGAGCGTGATCCGCGCGATCCGCCCGGCGGCCTCGTAGGTGAGGGTCTCGAGGTCCTCGATGCCGGGATTCAATCAGCGTCGATGAGTGGAGCGGGGATCGGAGGTCATAGGAGCGAAGATGTCCGCGGTGGCGAAGGCGAACTACACGACGATCGAGGCGGCGGGGCACGAGATGCGCCTCTCCAACCCCGACAAGGTCTTCTTCCCGAAGCCCGGGCACACCAAGCTCGACCTGGCCGAGTACTACCTCGAGGTCGCCGACGCCGCCGTCAACCAGCTCCGGGAACGGCCCGGGACGATGAAGCGCTTCGTGGACGGTGCGAGCGGCGAGTTCTTCTTCCAGAAGCGGGTCCCCAAGGGAGCACCCGACTGGCTCCAGACCGCGACCTTCACCTTCCCGAGCGGGCGGACCGCGACCGAGCTGGTCGTCGACGACGCGGCGCATCTGGTCTGGGCGGTAAACCTCGGGGTGATCGACTTCAACCCCCACCCGGTGCGGCGAGCGGACCTCGACCGCCCCGACGAGCTGCGGGTCGACCTCGACCCGACGCCCGGGGTGCGCTGGAGCACGGTCCGCAAGGTGGCGCTGTGCGTCAAAGAGGTGCTCGAGGAGCACGGGCTGCGCGGCTTCCCCAAGACCTCGGGCTCGCGGGGCATCCACGTCAACGTGCGGCTCGAGCCGCGTTGGGACTACGACGACGTGCGGCGCGCCGCGCTGGCGCTGGCGCGCGAGGTCGAGCGTCGCGAGCCGAAGCGGGCCACCAGCAAGTGGTGGAAGGAGGAGCGCCACGGCGTCTTCGTCGACTACAACCAGAACGCCCGTGACCGCACCGTGGCCTCGGGCTGGTCGGTGCGCCCGGGTCCGGACGCGCGGGTCTCGACCCCGCTGGAGTGGGACGAGGTGCCCGACGTGGAGCCTGCCGAGCTGCGCCTGGAC
>JBOGZI010000194.1:0-3400 GCA_050697275.1 Solirubrobacterales bacterium
ACCGGGCGAAGTCCTCGAGGGCGCCGACCTCGTTGCCGGTGAGGCGGTAGCCACCCTGGCGCGGGCGCCCGGCGCCGGTGCCGAACCGCTCCCAGCCGCCGGCGCGGCGCGCCCATCCGTGGGCCCCGAGGCCCACCGCTCCGGGCCTGAACAGGCGCAGGGTGCGAAGCGTCCGGCGCAGCTCGTCGCCGACCGCCGCCGCCGGCGCCATCGCGGCCGCAGCGCAGCTCACCCTTGCCAGGAAGCCGGGCTTGCCGCCGCGGCCGCCGCGGGTCGAATCGACGGCGTCTCCGGGTGCGTCGGCGAGCGCCTCGGCGCGCACGATCCTCACCCCGTCGAGCTCGAGCTCGTCCGCGGGCATGTGGAAGCCGATCAGCGGGACGATCACCTCCCCGGCCGGGGTCACGTCCTCGGCGTCCTGGGAGACGGTGGCCAGCACGGCGTCGATCGCGCCGCGCAGTCGATCCCCTGCGACCTCGAACTCGGTGCGCCCCTCCCAGAGGCCGATCAGGAACCCGATCGCCCCCTCCTCCCCGGCCGCCTCGCGGACCTCGACGAAGGCCTCGAGCCGGCGCAGCTCCGCGATGTGGCGCTCGATGAACTCCCCGGTGAGCGGGGCGTACTGGTACATGGGCAGCGGCCCCTCGTCGGTGGGCTCGATCTCGAACGGGAGCTCGGCGCCGCTCGCGAGCAGCTCGTCGAACAGGTCGGCCGCCTCGACCGCCAGCCGCCGCAGCGCCTGCTCGAGCCGCTCGGTGGTGCTCTCCAAAGTCGTCACGCATGCCGACTTCCGCCTCGCGGGCGTCCGTCCTGCGCGTGAATGGCGCGTTGCAACGGCTTCGCCACCGAGCGGACCGGCCGGCGCCACATCGGTACCGGGCGCGGACCTGGCGCGCCGCTTCAGACGGCTGCGGCTTGCCGCTCCTCGCGCTCGTCGACCGGCAGCCAGCGGCGCCCGTAGGAGCGCATGTCCTCGATCAGCGGAGCCAGGGCCTTGCCCTTGTCCGTGAGCTCGTAGGTGACCCGGGGCGGAACCTCCGGGTATGTCTGCCGGGTGACGATCCCCTGCTCCTCCAGCGCCCTGAGGCGCAGCGAGAGGGTGCGGGGGCTGATCCCCTCGAGGGAGCGCTCCAGCTCGCAGAAGCGAAGCGAGGAGTCTGCGAGGTCGCGGATGATGAGGAGGGTCCACTTGCCGGAGATGACCTCGGCGGTACGGCAGACCGGGCAGCCACGATCGAGCATCACCTGCAGGATAGCGGCAAAACTTTACTTATTGAAGCGCTGCTTTGCGGGCCCAGCTCAGCGCCGCGGGGGCTTGGAGCTGACGACCCGCTTGATCCGATCGACCTTGATCCGGTAGATCTTGGCATCGAGGTCGTAGAACAGGTCCTCGGACTGGCCGGCGCGAAGCGCCAGCAGCGAGCAGTCATCGGGCTTGGGCACGCATTCGCCGGGCCCGCTGACCTGTGAGACCTCGGAGGAGACGATGAACAGCGCGCGCTTGCCGTCGAGCGTCGTCCCGAGGAAGACGAGGACCGGGTTCGCCTCGCTCGGGAGCTGCGTGAGCAGGGCCAGATTGTTGCGGCGCTGAAGCGGCAAGGCGGCGTCGCCCACCAGCACGTCGGCACGATGGTAGAAGTAGCGGGCCCTCACCTTCCCCCGGGAACCGCCGCTACCGCCGCTATCGGTTGAGACGTCCTTGCTGACGTCGTCGGGCGAGGCAGAGGGGGTTGTGCCGGCCCCTTCGCCGCCGCTTCCCTCACTGCTCACCACCTCGGAGTTGAGCTGCGTGGCGGCCGACGCGGCCTGCGTGAACTGCTGCTTGAACGGATCCTTCGCCGCGAGCTCGTCGAGGCGCTGCTTGTAGTCACGCACGCCCGGGTTGTAGGCGAGGACAGCCGCCTGGTTCTCGGGGGCCAGCTCGGACTCGCTCTTGGTCGCCGGACTCGATGCCGGGCCGGGCTCGGAGCCGGAGCTCCCCAGCACGAAGGGGACCGCGACGATCCCGACGACCAGCAGGATCGCGACAGGCAGCAGATTGCGGCTGCGCATGTCGTAGACCACGTCGCCGGCGAACTTCTGCAGCTTCCAGAGCTTCATGGCGTCACCTCCGCGCTCGCCGGAGTGGCTTGCGGTTCGGCGGGCGCCGCCGGAGCGGGGCCGGTCGGGCTCGCCCCCGCTGTCAGGCCCTGCGCCGACGGGCTGAGGTAGCTGGTGACGCTGAAGGTGGCCTCGAGCGTCGGGAACCCCTCCTTGCTGTCGGGGTTGAGCGCGAAGCCATCGACGGTCAGCAGCCTGCCGTCGACCGCCACCTGGCCACTCTTGGGCATGCTCACAAGCGCGTTTATGCCCTTGATGAAGCCGGCGACCTCGAAGAAGCCGCCCCTGAACACCAGGGCGTAGGGGAGAGTCGGGAGTCCGGCCGGGCCGACGGAGGCACCGATCGGCAGGCTGGCGGCTGTGGCCTCAGTGGCAGGAGCCGGCGTGACGGGTGTGGTCGACGCGGCCGCGGGCGTGGCCGTGGAGCCTCCCTCGGCCGGGGGCGTGGTGCCGCTGGCGGGAGGAGCGGTGCCCTCGGCGGGGGGCGGGCTGGTCCCTTCGGTTGGCGGCGGCGTCGTACCACCGGCCGCCGGAGGCGAGCCGGCCTCCGGTGCCGCCGAAGGGCTGGGCGCGGCGCCCGCGCTCGCTCCGGCTTCCTCGCCCAGCTTGAGCGCCTGGAACTCGACCCTAGAGCGGTCGGCGATCTGGTTCAGCTGCACGATCAGGGAGGCGGAGTCGCCGCCCTCCGGCACCGCCTTGCCCAATACGACCAGTCGCCCGTAGTACTTGGGGAACTCCTGCCGCGCCTGGTCGGCGAAGGCCACGACCTGCTCCTGCTCGGAGATCGATGACTCGAGCGAGCTGACGTTGTCGGCGAGCTCGGCCGCCCGCTCGCGCTTCGGCGCGAGGATCATCAGATAGAAGACCACCGCCGCGCCGAGCACGGCCAGCGAGAGGAGAATGGCTCTGTCCGTGGCCTTCACGTCACTCTCCCCCCTGCACGTAGTCGGCTGCGCTCTGCGCCTCGGCGGACTGCTCGGAGACCGACCCGCGCGCTGCGGCCCCCTGGGCCTGCGCGTCGGCGAGCTGGCCGGCGTCGCCGGACGGCGCCACCGGGGCGGGCACCGATGGCGCAGCGGTCGCGGTCGGAGGGGTCGGCACGGCGTCGAAGGCGACGACCAGCTCGAAGCGGGTGATGAAATCGCGGGTGCGGCAATCCGCGTCGGAGGAGTCCTGCGACTGACCGGCGTCCGCTCCCGTCTGGGCCTCTTCCTCAGGCAACTCCGAGACCTGAATCCCGACTCGGGTCACACCGTCGATGTCCTCGAGGTCCGTGATGAAGCCCGCGACGGCGTCCTGG
>JBOGZI010000195.1:0-3576 GCA_050697275.1 Solirubrobacterales bacterium
AGGGTGTCGTGGTGGCGAAGCGGGCTCTCGAATCCGTTCCAGGCCGCGTAGGCGGACCGGCACTCCTCCGGCTCGTGGCGATGGGTGAGGATGAACTTGGCCACGTGGTCGACCGGCCGCTTAGCGCACCAGCGCGAACGCGCACCGGGCCTGCCGGAAGGCTCCGGCTATCGCCACCGGCTCGACGGTGCCGGCGGCTTGGGAAACGGTCATCGCCTCCAGCGTTCCGCCATCGTCCCAGGCCACGTCGGCCCAGTGCCCGTTGCCGGCATTCCCCAGATCGACCAGCGCGCGAATCGACTGCAGCTCGGAGATCGAGGGCAGGTAACCGCCCGCGTCCGCGCAGTTCTGGGTCGCGCCAATCCAGCCGACCATCCCAAAGCGAACAGCGCTGTCGAAACAGACCCCGTTCCGCAGGAAGGTCCCGCCGGGGCAGGTCGCGTCGTGCCCGTCGACCTGACCAGCGTTCGCCGCGTTCTGGGCGTTGGTGGCGTTGGTGGCGTTGGCCGCGTTGGTGGCGTTGGCCGCGGCCTGGGCATTGAACGCGTTGGCCGCCGTCGTCGCTGTGGTCGCGCTGCGCACCGACAGGTTCGGTGCTGCGTCGTTGATCTGGTTGCGCGCGATGTTCCGGGTCTGCTTCTTCTCCTTCTTGTTGAGCTTGCTGGTCGTCGCCAGCGGACCGGCGACCGCCGTTCCCGCCAGCGCGACGATCAACGCGAGTATCCCGAGCACAGTCCCCGGCGCGGGTCGGCGCCGCCTGATCAAGTCCCTCATCCTTCTCCCTCCTCTCCGCCCGCGTCCCGCGGGCTCCGACTCCGGCTGTCCAGCCCGAAGCTGCGACGCTAGCCCGTGCCCCGCGCCGCAACCTGGGGGAAACACCCTCAATTTGACCTGGGGCGCCTGGCGGGGGACACTTAGCCGTGGTGGTTGACGCGAGCAGGAAGCTCGTCGGTCGCGGGTCCGAGATGGCCCGCATGGAGCGCGCTCTAGACGAGCTCGATTCCGGGCCCGCGCCCGTGCTCCAGCTGGTCGGCGAGCCCGGGATCGGCAAGTCCCGGCTGATGGCCGAGGTAGCGGATCGCGCTGACGCGCGGCGCTATCACGTCTTCGCCGGTCGGGCGGCCGAGTTCGAGCGGGAGGTCCCGTTCGGGATCTTCATCGACGCCCTCGATCCCTTCCTGGGCACGATCAACCCGAGCCTGCTGCGCGGCCTGGCGGAGGAGCAGAGGGGTGAGCTGGCCGCGATCTTTCCCGCCCTCGCCGATCTGGCGGAGCCGCGGCCGTCTGTGCTTCAGCCCGAGCGCTACCGGGCTCACCACGCGGTGCGGGCAATGCTGAAGCAGCTCGCCCAACGCCGTCCGTGCCTGCTCATCTTGGACGACATGCATTGGGCGGATCAGGCGTCGCTGGAGCTGCTGGCGCACCTCCTGCGCCGTCCTCCAGAGGCGCCCGCGCTCGTCCTGGTCGCGTTCCGTTCCCGGCAGGCGCCGGAGCGGCTGCGGGCGGCGCTCGAGCGCGCCGAGCGGGAGGGGGCGTGCGAGCGTCACGATCTCGCCCCGCTCACCGAGGCGGAATCGGAAGAGCTGCTGCGCCCGTCGCTTGAGCCCTCGCTCCGCGGGCGGCTCTACAGGGAGAGCGGCGGCAACCCCTTCTACCTCGAGCAGCTGGCGCGCGCGGCCGGGCGCGGCGATCTCTCCCTCGAGGGAGAGGCGGGCCGCGGGGAGGGGGTTCCGCGGGCGGTGATCGAGTCGATCGCGGAGGAGGTCGCCGGGCTCTCGGGGCCCGCCCGCCTGATGCTCCAGGGCGGGGCGGTGGCGGGGGACCCGTTCACCGCGGAGCTCGCGGCGGCGGCGGGCGAGCTCCCCGAGTCGGAGTCGCTGGCGGGACTCGACGAGCTGCTCGCCGCCGACCTCATCCACGCCGGCGCGTCGCCGCTCGACCTCCGCTTCCGCCACCCCATCGTCAGGAGCGCCGTCTACGAGGCGGTGGGAGGGGGCTGGCGACTCGGCGCCCACGCCCGCGCTGCCAGCTGGCTTGTGTCCGGCGGTGCCCCGCCCACGGCCGTCGCGCACCATGTCGAACAGTCGGCGCACGCCGGGGACGAGGAGGCCATACAGCTCCTCACCGAGGCGGGCCACGCGACCGCTCCCCGGGCGCCGGCGACCGCGGCGCGCTGGTTCCGAGCCGCCCTGCGCCTGCGGGAGGAAGGCGGGGCCGAGGAGCAGCGCCGCCTCGAGCTGCTCGTTCCGCTCGCCAGGGCGCTGGGATCCGCCGGCCAGCTGGAGGCGAGCCGGGAGACGCTCCAGGAGGTCCTCAGGCTCGTCCCCGCGGAGGCGGGCGCGGTGCGCGGCCAGGTGATCGCCTTCATGTCGCTGATCGAGCACCTGCTCGGCCGGCACGGCGAGGCGCGGGAGACGCTGCTGCGCGCGCTCGACGGGCTTCCCGACCCCGCATCGCCGGACGCGGCGGCGCTGCGGGCCGAGCTGGCGGCCGACTGCTTCTTCCTCGGCGAGTGGAAGGGCATGAACGAGTGGGCGAAGAGCGCGCGCGACCTCGCCCGCGAGACGGGCGATCGCCTTACCCACGCGGCTGCCGCGGCGTTGCTCGGCCTCTCCTACTACGAGCTCGCCCGCCTCGCGGAGGCTCGCGAGCAGGTGGCCGAGGCGAGGGCGATCGTGGACGCGCTCTCCGACGATCAGCTCGCGCTGCGGGTTGACGCCTGCCACTGGCTGGGCTGGACCGAGCACCTGATCGACCACTACGCGGATTCGGTCCGCCACCTGGAGCGGGGAATCGCGATCTCACGCCAGACCGGTCAGGGCCACCTGCTGGCGCCGATGACGATCGGCCTCGTAATTGCCAACACCTGGCAGGGCCGGCTGGACGAGGCGGCGCTCCGCACCGACGAGGCGATCGAGATGGCCCACCTCGCCGGCAGCGACCAGTTCATGGCGTGGGCCGAGACTATGCGGTGCTGGGTGGCCGGGCGGCGGGGGGAGCTGGACGAGGCGATCGCGGCGGGGCGCGAGGCCGTGCGCATCGGCTCGCAGGTCACCAAGGGCCCCTACACGATCGTCGCGAGCTGCTGGCTGGCCGACGCCCTGGTCGGGTCTGGCCTTCCCGGGGAAGGGCGCGAGGCGCTGCTCGCCGCGGTCGGGGGGCCCGAGCTGGCCGAAGTGGAGCATGCCTTCCGCCCCTGCATCTACGAGGTGCTGACGCGAGCCGAGCTCGCCATGGACCGACCGGAAGAAGCGGAGGCCTGGGCGCGCCGGGCGGAGGCGGCGGTCCAGGAGGTGGGGGCGCCAGGGCGAGAGTCATTCGCGCTGAAGGCGCTGGCGGAGACGGCGCTGGCGCAGGGCAGGGCGGAGGAGGGGGCGGCGCTCGCGCGCGATGCCGCGGAGAAGGCGGGGAGCGGATACAGGGTGGACGCCGCCCGCGCGCGGGCCCTCGCCGGGAGGGCACGGGCCGCGGCGGGCGACCGCGACGGAGCGGTCGCCGAGCTGGCACTGGCGCGCGCGGAGCTCGAGGAGTGCGGCGCCCGTCGCTACCGCGATCAGGCGATCAGGGAGCTGCGCC
>JBOGZI010000196.1:0-3810 GCA_050697275.1 Solirubrobacterales bacterium
GCGCTCGGGGTCGTCGTCCATCCGGGAGCGCTGAAGGACGACACGCGGACGAACGCGCGCAAGCGCGCCGTGAGCCTGATCAAGGAGGCGCTCGCCCGCTCGGAGTCCTGTCCGATTATCTACGAGAACACCGCGGGCTCCCCACAGCTGCTCGGCCGCGACTTCGACGAGACCGCGGAGCTGATCGATCGGACCGGAGGCCCGAAGCGCCTCGGGCTCTGCATCGACTCCTGCCACCTGCACGCCACCGGCTACGACGTGCGCACGCCGGAGGGGATGAAGGATCTCGTCGAAGAGATCGACGCCAAGGTCGGCCTCAAGCAGCTCAAGCTCCTGCACGTCAACGACTCCCGCGACGAGCGCGGCTCCAACCGGGACCGCCACGCCGAGATCGGCAAGGGAGAGATCGGACGCAAGGGGCTCCGCGCCTTCCTCAGCGAACCTCGCCTCCAGGAGCTCCCGGCGGTGCTCGAGGGACCGGGTGCCGACGGGCGGGCGCCGGGGCGCAAGGACGTGCGGCTCACCCGCCGGCTGTGGCGGGAGGCGATGAAGCGGCGCTGATCAGCAAGCAGGCCGGCAGGGGCAAGTTCGGCCGCAGAGCTCCGAGAGAGCGCGGAAATAGCGAGAAAAGGCATGTTTGACGGCTGACAGGCCGCGGTAACAGATCCCTTCCGGCGCATAGCGGACGCCTGGCGAACGCCGTGCGCTCGGGTTTTGCCCGGAGAGGATCCGTCCGGAGGAGGGACGGCTGTGCCCGCCACCCGATTGTCTCCGCTCGACGACTCGTTCCTGGCGACGGAGAGCGCCACGGCCCACATGCATGTCGGCTGGGCTGCCGTCTTCGACCCGCCGTCGCGGGGACCGCGGCCCGATTTCCACCAGCTGCGCCGCCACATCGAGAGCCGCCTTCACCTGACGCCGCGCTACCGACAGAAGATCAGCCCAGCTCCGCTCGGGTTGGACGCCCCCAGCTGGGTGGACGACGATCGGTTCGAGATCGAGCGGCATGTGGTCCGCTCACAGTCGGACGACCTCGATCATCTGGCCGCGGAGTGCATGTCGCGGCCGCTGGAGCGAGATCGCCCGCTCTGGGAGATCTGCATCGCCGACCACCTCAGCGATGGCCGCATCGGCCTGGTGGGCAAGGTCCACCACTGCATGGTCGACGGCGTGGCGGCCGTCGAGCTGGCCCTGCTGCTGCTCGACCCCACCCCCGATCCTCCCCGGCAGGGCACCGATGACTGGAGGCCGGAGCCGGAGCCGAGTCGCATCGCCCGACTGCGGACCAGCGCTCGGGAGAAGGCCACGTCCCAGCTCGAGCTCGCCGGCAAGGCCTCCGGGCTCCTGCTCTCGCCGCGGCGAATGCGGCGGGTCCCCGGCCAGGCCGGCGGCATGGTTGGGACTCTCAGTCGGGCACTCCGCCCGGCACGCCCCGTGCCGGCGCTCAACGAACCGATCTCGGCGCGACGGCGGCTGGCGCGCGTGGAGCGGCCGCTGGCCGAGCTGCAGCGGATCAAGCGGCACTTCCGGGCCACCGTCAACGATGTCTACCTGGCGATCGCGGCCGGAGCGATGCGCCGCCTGCTGCTCGACCGGAACCAGAGGCCCCGGCCGCTGAAGACCATGGTCCCGGTCGACGTCCGGGAGAACGGGAAGCCGGAGAAGCTCGGGAATCAGATCTCGTTTTTGTTCGTGGACCTGCCCTGCGACGAGCCGGATCCCGAACGCCGGCTCAGGCGCCTCCAGACGGCGCTCGGCAGGAGCAAGAGAGGCCGCGACCCGGGCGCCGCCAATTTCGCGCTCAACCTCCTCGGCTACGCGCCGCGGCGGCTCCAACGACTCGCCTCGCGAATCGTGGCCAGCCCACTGATGTTCAACCTCACCGTCTCCAACATCCCCGGGCCGAGCGAGCCGATGTTCATGCTGGGCTGCGAGCTGAAGGCGGCCTACCCGGTTGTGCCGATCGCGGATCGGCACGCCCTCTCGATCGGGATGACCACGATCCAGGATCGAGCCTGTTTCGGGCTCTACGCCGACCGGGATGCGCTTGGCGACGTGCACCGGGTCGCCGATGCCGTCGAGCGCTCCAGCGACGAGCTTCTCGCCCTGACCTGAGCGGTGGCGGTCCTGCTCACGGGCACAACCGGCTTTCTCGGCATGGAGCTGCTGGCGCGCTACCTGGAGCGGAGCGATCGCCACGTCCACGCCCTCGTCCGGGCGGGCGACGACGCGGAGGCGACCGAGCGCCTCAGCGGCGTGATCGAGAACGTCTGCGGCGATCGTGACGCTCACCGGGATCGCTGGAGCGCGGTGGCGGGAGACATCGAGGCCCCAGGCCTGGGGATCGCGCCGGAGCGGCGCCGCGCCCTGGCCCGAGAGGTGGGCGACGTCGTCCACAGCGCCGCGTCGGTCTCCTTCTCGGCGCCGCTCGAGGAGTCGCGGCGGATCAACGTTCGGGGGACGAGGAGCCTGCTCGAGTTCGCCGAGCTCTGCCGCCTCGAGGGTGGAATCCGCCGCTTCGGCCACGTCTCGACCGCCTACGTCGCGGGCGATCACGTCGGCACCTTCGGCGAGGACCAGCTCGAGGTCGGGCAGGGCTTCCGGAACTCGTACGAGCGCTCGAAGTTCGAGGCGGAGCAGCTGGTGCGGCGATCCAGCGACCGACTCCCGGTTCAGATCTTCCGGCCCAGCATCATCGTCGGCGAGGAGCGCAGCGGCTGGACGGCGAGCTTCAACGTGCTCTATCCACCGCTGAGGGCGTTTCACTCCGGAGCCCTACTGGCGCTGCCCGCCCGACGCTCGACCCCGGTGGACGTCGTGCCCGTCGACTACGTGGCCGATGCCATCTTCGAGCTCGTCAACCAGGACGCTGAGGGCGGCGAGGTCCACCATCTCGTGGCGGGCCGGCGAGCGACCACCGTCGGGCGCATCGCCCAGCGCACCGGTCGGTTCTTCAAGCGCCCCGTGCCGCGGCTCGTGCCGCCCCGCCTCTACCGGCTGCTGATCCATCCCCTGCTGCTACAGCTCAACAGGGGGCGGCGGCGGCAGGCCCTGCGCCGGACAGAGAGCCTGCTTCCGTACTTCACGATGGGGGTGCGCTTCGACGATCGCCGGGCCCGCTCGAGGTTGGAGCGGGCGGGGATCAGGGTTCCGCCGCCCGAGAGCTACTTCGACAGGCTGCTCGCCTTTGCGGTCGCGGCCAGCTGGGGGCGCAAGCCGATCAGCCGGGCCGAGGCACTCAGGTCAGCGAGTTCCTGAGGTCGAACGCCTTGATCGACTCGGGGTGCCGGTCGGGGGCGTCGAAGAAGCGGCGGTTGACGCACTCGTAGGCGGGGCCATCGCCCTCGTACGCCTTCTCGACGCTGAACTGGCAGTGGGGCAGTGGCTCGCCCGTCATCTTGATCCCGCCGTAGCCGCCCGCCCGCTCGGCGAGCAGGAAGAGGTCGAGGTCGATCTCGGCGCCGAAGACCTTGTTGAGGCAGCCCATGAACCGGGCGCCGGTGGCCGCGTCCTCGTAGCTGTAGAGGTAGCGGCAGCCCATCTCCATGCAGCCGGCCGGATCGACCAGCTTGTCGCAGAAGGAGCTGCACTTGCGGCACTCGCCGGCGGTGCTTCGCCTCTCCTCTGTTCTGCCAGTCGGCACGTTCGTGAGTGTACGACCAGCCCCTGAGGCCATCAGCGGCCTTAACGAAACGATGGTTGCGCTCTGACGACGAAGGTGATATCGCGCCCTAGGCGGCGCGCGCGGAGGAATCGAGCAGCGCGTCCAGCTCGGCGCGGAGCGCCGGCGAGGGCTTCACGCGGTAGCCC